>NZ_RZQE01000750.1:0-1938 GCF_004022955.1 Mesorhizobium sp. M7A.F.Ca.US.002.01.1.1
AAGGCGCTGCGCAGCGGAATGGAGCGCGAAACGGGTTCGCCGTCGCGAGCCTGCACGGCCATCTGGAACAAACGGTTGCTTTCCGGATTGGCAAGGGCGATACCGCCGAACGCCGTCGCCACGAAGAGCGTCTTTTCCTGATCGAACAGCGTGTTCGTTGCCCTGACGCGACCATTGCTGGCGAGGACGGCCGCCGGAAGTCCGATCGTGGCCAAGGCATTCACCGTGCCGCGGGCGCGCTCCAGGCCCAGGCGCGTGGCCGCGAGGCTGGCGCGCGCCATGTCGGGTCGCAGGCGGTCGAGCAACGCAAAATGCTCCGGTTCGTGGGCGCCGTCTTCCAGGCCGTGAACATGCATTTCGAAGCCGTCGGGAATGCGGCAGGCAACCTCTGTCATCATGATCATCGCGCAGCGCTCGGATGCCAGGCTGTAGGCGCGGGCATCGACGAAAGACGCCACCGACAGCACCAGCCGTGCCAAGTCGGATCGTTGGCGATCCGATGGCACTAGCAGCGTCCCGCCGGTTCCCCGCATGACACCGTCCACCAACGAGCAAGCATCCACGACCAGCCGCTGCAGCTCCTGCGTATCCTGCACACCAGTGGCGACAATCGTGCCGTCCTTGAGAGTCAACGGACTATCCTGCCGTGCCAGTATCGCTTCGGCGGCCTCGTTCATCTGCGCGATCTGGCAGTGACCGTTGACCAGAAGGACGCCGAAGGGCAGACGCGCGAACGCCGATGCCAGCGCCGAGGTGTTTTCAAGCCGCCGGCCGATCTGCCCGGCGCGCAGGACATGCGGCACGATCTTCTGCAACAGCTCGATGTCTTCCTTGCCAAACGCGTCCTGCCTCGGACCGCGATCGACACTCAAAATCCAGTGCGACCCGTTGGCGGCGATCAGGTTGCAGGCGAGCCCCTTATAGATGTCACGCGGCCTTAGCCAGTCCTGCCAGAGTTCGCTGCGGCGGAACGCCGGCTCATCAGGTGGCGGCGGCCAACGATAGACTTTGCCGACGGGCAAGGCCGCCGACGCCGCTGTCAGAGGATCGCGCATCAACGTGTCGATGGCCTTTTGCGAACTTAATTCCGGGTCGAGGTCGGATGCGACCGCATTGGCCGTCCGCGGGCTGACGTGCAGGATGCAGGCGCGCGAACCGCCGAACAGGTCACGCAGGCTGGTGACCGCGTCGAACCATCGTTCCTGGTCGTAGGCGGCTTCGTAGACCCTGCCAACAACGGCGGATACCGCTTCGGTGGTGACGTCAGCCATGGGGCCCTTCGATCCTTCGAATGCTCACGTTTTCGTGAAGAAGCCTAACACATGGAAGCTCTCGCGCAAGTTGCACTGGTGCTGAGCCTGGGATGCCGCCCTCGTTTCCGGCCCATCGTCAATTAGCAAAAATGAAGGTGCCCCCCGGCTCTGGCCTTAGGGGTTCCCATTGACGCTTGCCGGCTTTTGCCGACGTGGATGGAAGCTTGGGCGGAGGCGCTGGCGTGACGGGCTTTGCGGGCTTTTCTTCCTGACCGCTTGGCGCTGGCGGCACGCTCTGCTCACGTTCACCGAAAGCCCATAGATCTTCCATTCGCCGTCTTCCGGCGCAAACAGGGGTGGTGTGTGGATGTTCTCCGCATTGCAATCTGTGCTTTTTATGCGGTTCTTGGGGCGTGGAAAAGGAGAGCTTGATGTCTGAAATGCTGCTGGCAACGCTTTCCAACATTCGGACGGTTGAGGAAATGATCGTCGCCTTCCGGGATGAAGAGCATTGCCGGCGGCTCCTGGAAGGTGTGGTGTGCCCGCCTCCGGGCCGCGCCGTGCAAGTCGGACATCACGTGCAATCGCCTAGATCCGATAACTCATTGCTGGAATGGATGTGCCGATTTCAAAAGCGCAACAAGCTGGCTTTGTTGATTCGTTCCCGTCTTGCGAAAGATACGGT
>NZ_RZQE01000751.1:0-1937 GCF_004022955.1 Mesorhizobium sp. M7A.F.Ca.US.002.01.1.1
GGAATGTTCGACAAAACCCAGCCGATCGAGGTGCCGCCGCTCGATGCGTCCGATCGCGTCGGCGGCCATCTCGGCATTCTCCAGGATTTCATGCACGCCATCGAGACCGGCACCGAGCCGGAAACGCGCGGCGGCGACAACATCAAGAGCCTGGCCATGGTTTTTGGCGCCATCGAAAGCGCCGAGACCGGCCGCCGCGTGACAATCGCAGAGGAAGCACAATGACGCCGAACCCGCTTCTCGACATCCGGATCGGCACCATGGTGCGGGCCAATCTCGACGACCCGGCGGCTTACATCAAGCAGATCCTGCCGCTCGGCTTCGAGAGCATCCAGCCCTTCTTCTGGCAGACGCTGGGCGGCAAGGATTTGCCGCGGCTGGCCGGCCAGATCCGCGAGGCGATCGGCGATGCCGACGTCACCGTGTCCTCGCTCGGCGTGTTCGGCAATCCGCTGGAAGACGGCGAGGTCGATCGCGGCGTGCTCAAGGCCTGGGAGACGGTCATCGACAATGCGCATCTGTTCGGCACCTCGATGGTCAGCGGCTTCACCGGCCGCCTGCGCGGCAAGAAGCTGACCGACAGCCTGCCGCGCTTCAAGGAGGTCTGGGGACCGCTGGCCAGACGCGCCGCCGACAAGGGCGTGCGCATCGCCTTCGAGAACTGCGCGATGGACGGCAACTGGGCCGCCGGCGACTGGAACATCGCCCACAATCCGGACGCCTGGGAGCTGATGTTCAACGAAGTGCCGGACGACAATCTCGGGCTGGAATGGGAGCCCTGCCACCAGCTCGTCTATCTGATCGATCCGATGCCGCAGATCCGCAAATGGGCGCCGCGCATCTTCCACGTCCACGGCAAGGACGCGACGGTGCGCTGGGATGTCATCCGCGAGCATGGCGTGTTCGGCCGGCTGCCCTTCGTGCAAATGCGAACGCCGGGCTTCGGCGACAGCGACTGGACGCGGGTGATCAGCGAATTGCGGCTGGCCGGCTACAAGGGGGCCATCGATATCGAAGGTTGGCACGACCCGGTCTATCGCGGCGACCTCGAGATCACCGGCCAGGTGCGGGCGCTGGAATATCTCAAGCAATGCCGGGGAGGGGCCAGCTACCTGCCGAACCCGATGTGAGGATCGGCCGGCGGGAGGAGCCGGCCGGGATGTCTGCAACGCACATTGCCGAAGCGAATGTCGAAACCCCTCGCTTGCGAGGACAAAAAGGGAGGATAAGTGCATGAGCATGACGATGAGAAGGACAGTTCTGCGCTCGACCGTCGTGGCCGCCGCCACGGTGCTTGCCGCTGCGATCTCCACCTTGCCCGCGCAGGCGCTCGACGCCAAATGGTGCAAGGACGTCCACATCCGTTTCTTCGTCGGCGGCGCCGAGGGCGACGCTTTCGGCACCATCGTCTACAATGGCGCCAAGCAGGCAGAGGCCGATCTGGGGCCGAAGGTCGACTACATCTTCTCCCAGTGGGACATCGAAAAGATGGTTCAGCAACTGCGCGAGGCCGTCGCGGTCAAGCCCAACGGCATCGCCATGATGGGCCATCCGGGCGATGCATCGATCATGCCGCTCGCCGAACAGGCGCACAAGGATGGCATCAAGATGATGTACCAGAACGTGCCTGTGCCGAAGGTGGTGGAAGCGTTCGGCGGCGGCTATGTCGGCGCCCAGCAGGAACAGCAGGGCCGCGCGCTCGGCGCCGAGGCGTTCAAACTGGGCAAGCTGAAGGCCGGCGACAAGGCGATCATGATCGGTCCGTTCGAAAACGAAAGTCGCGGCGCGCGCGAACGTGGCACGGTGGCGGCGCTCAAGGAAGCCGGCGTCGAGGTCATCCAGTTGTCCTCACCGCCGAGCGGCGAATGGGCGTCCGATCCCAACCTGGCCATTCCGGTGATCACCGCGGCGCTGCTCAACAATCCCGACGTCAAGGC
>NZ_RZQE01000752.1:0-1934 GCF_004022955.1 Mesorhizobium sp. M7A.F.Ca.US.002.01.1.1
ATGCAGCACAATGATTGGCCAAAACGAAGGTCTGCCAAGGTACGCCATATGAGAGGCCATACGGAGAGTTGAACACAACGAGGAGTTGCTCCCCAGGCCATTGACCCGGCGACAATCGCCGCCAACTCTGCTATCATGCTTCTCGATCTTGAAATGGCAGCGCTGGCGGCCATCCAGGCGGTGACCGCCCCGACACACGGGAGGAAGGTTATGGCCGGCTTTCATGTCATGGCGGACGCACGTGGAATGCATGTGCAGCCGGCGGTGCGCCGCATCACCACGTCGGACCTTTGGGATGCGTTGCGTCTCGGGTTCGAGGATTTCTGGGCAAAACCATCGCACTACGTGTTCCTGTGCCTGATCTATCCCATCGTCGGCCTGATCCTGACGCAGTGGACGTCCGGCGCCAATGCCATCCAGCTCATCTATCCCCTGATGTCGGGTTTCGCGCTGGTCGGGCCGTTTGCGGCGCTCGGCCTTTACGAGATCAGCCGCCGGCGCGAGCTCGGCATGAACACCTCCTGGCGGCACGCGTTTGATGTCCGGCGCTCGTCCGCGATCCCGTCGATCGCCGTCATTGGCGTCATGCTGGTGGCGCTGTTCCTGTTGTGGCTCTACACCGCGCAATCGATCTACACTGGCCTGTTCGGAGACCAGCCGCCGGCCTCGATCGGCGGCTTCATCCGCGACGTGCTGACCACCAGTAAGGGCTGGACGCTGATCCTTGCCGGTAATGCCGCGGGCTTTGTCTTTGCCGTAATCGTGCTGGCCACCACTGTGGTTGCCTTCCCGCTGCTGCTCGACCGCGACGTCGGCGCCGTCTCAGCCATCGAGACCTCGGCCCGGGCGGTGATGGCCAACCCGCTGCAAATGGCGCTGTGGGGCTTGCTGGTCGCCGTGCTTCTGGTGATCGGTTCGATCCCGCTGTTTGCCGGGCTCGCCGTCGTCATGCCGGTGCTCGGCCATGCCACCTGGCATCTCTACCGCAAGGTGGTCGAGCCGGAGCGGGCACAGCAGATAAGGCGACCGATGTAGGCTAGCTCTCAGCGCTGCGCGTCGGTCGCCATCTTCAGCGCGAGAGCCGCCAGCACGGTTCCCATCATCCAGCGCTGGATGACCAGCCACAAGGGCCGTCCGGCGAGGAAGGTGGCGATTGAACCGGCCGTCACCGCGATGACGGCATTGACGCTGAGGCTGATCGAGATCTGTGTCGCGCCGAGCACCAGGAGCTGCGACAGGACGTGACCCTTGCCAGGGCTGATGAACTGCGGCAACAGCGACAGATAGAGCACGGCCACCTTCGGATTGAGCAGATTGGTCATCAGGCCCATGGCGAAAAGCTTGCGCGGCCGGTCCCTCGGCAATTCGCGCACTTCGAATGGCGAGCGTCCGCCCGGCTTCACCGCCTGCCAGGCCAGCCACAGGAGATAGAGCACGCCGGCAAAGCGCAGCGCATCATAGGCGTAGGGCACTGCGAGCAGCAGCGCGGTGATGCCGAATGCCGCCGCCAGTACATAGAAGACAAAGCCGAGCGCCACGCCGCCAAGCGAGATGAGCCCCGCCTTCGGCCCCTGCGACAGGGAACGCGAGATCAAATAGATCATGTTGGGGCCAGGCGTCAGCACCATGCCGAGGCAGACCAGCGCGAAGGCGAGATGATTGGCTGTTTCGGGCATCTGTTCTTCCCCAGCGCGCCGCGAATGGACGCGCGATCCGGCAGGCGGCCAAGATGTGCCTGTCCCGGGAGGCGCGCGCAAGTGCATGGCGGCGCCAGCCGTTGTTCCAGCCAGCCCCCGAAGCCTGAGGATCAGCCGACGATGCGCAGGTTCGACAATTCGTTGCCGATTTCCTTGAAATCGTTCGACAAGCTGGCGCCGGTGGCATTCCAGAACAGTTTTGCCGGCTTGCTCGCGTCCGTTGGATCCTTGCGGAAG
>NZ_RZQE01000753.1:0-1934 GCF_004022955.1 Mesorhizobium sp. M7A.F.Ca.US.002.01.1.1
GGCCATTCTTTTGAGTCTACGGCTGGGTAGCGCCTAGCGGCTCGCTTTTGGCCTTGATTTGTTCTGGCCGTTGCAACTAGGCGCAATCCCGCAGTAGCGGAGCCGCGCAAAGTCCTCGCTAGTTTCACCTTACGTTCCTGTCCGACTGCGGACAATCGCCACCAAAGCACAAGCCCTTGGAAGGGGACCTGGGGGGCGGTAGTCGGCACGATCAGACAGACCAAAAACGGGTTGAGCGACCGTGCCGACCATAGCTGGACACGAGGGTGGGCCTAATGTCCAGGCTCCATATGCTACCGGTACACTGGTCTTGCTACAACTACGCCTGATGGCCTATGTCGCGCTTGAAAATCGAAGTCGCATGGCGATCTGGACGCTACCCAAACCGCACTGCTTAGAATCCTAAAGGGAACTCACCCTCAAGTGGCACATTGACCCTCTGAGCGGTCGATTCAAAAGGATGTAGCCGCTTACACAGGGTCCGCCGCCGGCGCCCCAATAGGCGGCGGGCTCACCCTCAGTGGCTTTCAACGTAGAGCAAGAAGCCCGCCTCGCCTCATTCACGGCGAAATGGCAGGCGTAACCACATCGAAGGCTCGCCAAAGGACCTCTTCTATACTCGTGGGAGTCGAATCCACGAGCGGAATGCGCAGCGGCCAGCCGTTGACCATCTGGAAGACCCAACGACGTCCTTGGACCACGCCAAGGCGCCTGTAACGACAAGAGGCGCATAGGTCGCGATGACCACATGGGTCTGCCTGTAGTATGTGGAGGTTATTACACGTTCGACATACTCGCGCTGCCAGTTCGGGTGAAGGCTGCTCGGGTTCGTCGATGAGGAAAACAGGCTGATGGCCTCGCTCCGCGGTGCTTAGGAACACCAGCGATGAAATCAGTGACAATTCGCCTGACCTGGCGTCTTGCAATTCGATCATCAGCCCATCTCGGCGCTCGAGATGTACCTGGATCGGCTCGCGTAGAAAATCGTGCTGCCGAAGCCAGCGCTCGTTCCTGAGCACTGCTTAGAAATCGCGACCTAATGAGAACGACAGCTTAGGGTCCGTCTGGTCTAACCAAACCACTTGCTTGGGTTGGACGGAATGGCGGCCTCCTGATCCAAAGAGAGCACGCTCTCAAAATCCAGAACCTGTCGTCCAGTGTTGACGGCGGAGAAACCGAACCTCGGGTGGTATCCGCAGTAATTGAGAACCGCTCCGGCTTCATAGAAGCTCGCGCTGGATTCACGGAAGGACGCAGCAATGGCCTGCTTTATTACAGAGCGGGGTGAGTTGAAGGCCGGGATACGACGCAAGTTCCGAATGCCCGCAAATCTGTCTCGTGCAGTGTTCGAGACGACCGTGAGGTCCGTCGGATTTGTAGAGGTTCCCCTCGCACGACTTCCTTGCGCCGGTGAGCACCGCGCCGCCTGGCCCGTTCCACCAGCCCAGACGCATGAAGCTGCGTCTCGATGAAGGGGTAGCCCCAGTTGAAGTCATGATCGCGCAGCAGGTATTCGTGGAAATGCTTCAGGTTCCAGCCAAGGTAGCGGTGGCGATAAAGTTCCAGCATCTCCTCGATCCCCTCCGCGGCACCCGGCGCGTCGAAAGCTTGCCCAAACGCCGGTCGAGCAACCCAGCCTCCCCAGCCTCTTCGTAACGCTCGCGGTAACGCCGGAATTGCCGCTCCGACATGCCCAGCAACTCGCCTGCCTCCATCATCGAAAGATCGCCGCCATTCCAGCGGCTCAATACATCCCGAAACTTCTGCATTCTCCGGTCCTCTAGCCACGCTGCCCGCTTCATCCCCAGCCTCCATTCGCTGGCGATAAAACCGGACAACTCGCGTGCTACCTAATCCGGACAACTCATGTGCTTACGACAGCAGTTGCTGAAATACATTGCCGCGATTAAGCATTCGGACTAAAGTCATCCCTT
>NZ_RZQE01000754.1:0-1928 GCF_004022955.1 Mesorhizobium sp. M7A.F.Ca.US.002.01.1.1
GGTGTTTTCGATGCGCCGGCCACGCTGGGACAAGGACTAGATACCAAGGCTCGGCCAGTTACCGCGCCTTGCCGGCACTCGTTCGCCGCCTGGCGGTCATGACGGTGCGCACATAGCCGGGCTCGCCGATCCGAATGCTTCCATCGGGCAGGCCCAGTATGCGGTCGAGGGCGATTTCGTAGAGCCTGACGCGTTTCTCCAGGACTTCGATCGCGGCCTCCATGTCGGCGTCGCTGCCGCCGGCAATGGCCTTGGCCACGACATCACGCGTGGCCATGCCGAATTGCATGACGATGTCGGCGACACCTTCCGGATCGAAGGTCCTGAAAGTGCCGTCTTCGATTCCTTGCCTGATGACCTTGACCAGCAGCGGTGAAAACGACGCGCTGGCGGCCAGATTGATACGGTGGAAAAGCACCAGATTCTCAGGCCGGAACATCGTCTCGAAAAGAGCCCAAGCTTCCGGCGCGGTTTCGATCTTGGCCCGCCGCGACTGGCTGAGCAGGCCATTCAGGCGGCCAAGCGGGTCGAGGCCGGGATCGTGGAGTATGTCCTGGACCCCAGCCAGTGCCTGTCTTGCAAAGCGATCGGCCAATGCCTCCAGGAGAGCCTCCTTGGAGGGGAAGTAATGATAGAAAGCACCCTTCGAGATGCCGGCGGACGCAATCACGTCATTGAGGCTCGCTTTGTCATAGCCCTGGGTCAGGAACAGGGCCTGGGCATGGTCCAGAAGTTCTTCTCGCCTGAGTTCTGGATGCTTGATGACACGGGGCATGACGAACTTTCTGCACGTGATGGCTGCTCCCGTCCAGTCCCGACGTCGGCAGCCAGGGCAACGAATTTCGGGTTAACGGGTCCCTTCGGAGCCTCCGCTTGCGCGTTGGCTGACGGAGCATCAAACGAAAAACCCGCCTGTGCGGCGGGCCACTGGCGCAAATCAGCACCATGGGCAAAAATGTACCATAGCTGAGATCACCGAGTCAAGAAAAAATTCCTATCACGGAGGCTGCCCGGCAAAAGCGGCCAACACAACCGACTGCTGCAAGCCTTTTGTTAAGCGGGAGTTCGGAGCCTCGGGTCGAAGGTTCGCTTGAACTATAGACCAGTGGTCTGTATGGTAGACCAATGGTCTAAAATACCAATCATCAGCGGATATCAAGGCAGGTCGATCATGATCGCGAAATTGGTTCTTCAGACATTCGTCTGGTTCGGCGTCATGGGCGCCTTGCTCTTCCTGTCGGCCGGCACGCTGCATTGGCCGGGGGCCTGGGTCTATCTGGTGGGGATGGTGGGCCTCAGTCTCACCTTGGGCGTGGCGCTGGCGAGGCGCGATCCCGGTCTGATGAATGAGCGGCTGAGCTCTCCCATCCAGAAGAATCAGGCCGCGGCCGACAAGGTGCTGCTGTCCATACTTCTGCTCGCCATCTTTGGTTCTCAGATATTCATGGGATTCGACGTTCGTTTCGGCTGGTCGGCGGTTCCCGTCTGGGTGCAGGTGGTCGGCGCACTGGTCCTGCTGCTCGGAATCTGGATCTGCTATCTGACGATGCTGGAGAACAGTTTTGCGGCGCCCGTGGTCAAGATCCAGGACGAACGCGGACAACGTGTGATCTCCACCGGGCCTTACAGCTACGTCCGCCATCCGATGTATGCCGGCGCCATCCTCTTCTTCGCCGGCACGGCACTTCTGCTTGGTTCCTGGTGGGGGCTGGCGTCGGTGCTCGTGCTCGTCGTTCTCTTGGCCATCCGCACCTTCATCGAAGAGAAAACGCTTCGCGCCGGTCTGCGCGGCTATGACGACTATGTGGCCCAGGTCCGTTACCGCCTGATTCCATTGGTTTGGTAGCAGGCGCTCAGGCGGAAACACCTGCCGCCTTTGCCCGCGCCAGAAGCCGCTCGGCCAGCCGCAGGTGCGGGCGGTCGAACAT
>NZ_RZQE01000755.1:0-1921 GCF_004022955.1 Mesorhizobium sp. M7A.F.Ca.US.002.01.1.1
GCGATGCGCTGGGCGGCGAAAACCGCCTGCACGCCGTGCTCGGCTGGAGCGACGCCTGCATCGCCACCCACCCGTCGGATTTCTGCGTGCCGCTGGTGGCGCTCGACGCCGTGGTCGAGATCGAAGGCAAGAAGGGCCGGCGCCATGTTTCGCTGGAGGAATTTCACCGGCTTCCCGGCGAAACGCCGCAGCGGGAGAATGCGCTGGAGCCCGGCGACCTGATCGTGGCGGTGCGCCTGCCGGCGGAGGCTGCCTCCTTCTCCGCCAATGCCCGCTACCTCAAAGTCCGTGAACGCACCTCCTATGCCTTCGCCGTCGTATCGGCCGCGGCAGCGCTTGTCGTCGACGGCGGCAAGATCCGCGCCGCAAGGCTGGCGCTGGGCGGCGTCGCGGCCAAGCCGTGGCGGGCACGCTCGGCGGAAGCCGTCCTGCTTGGCGCGGACGCCAGCGAGGCGACCTTCGCCAGCGCCGCGGACGCTGCCTTGGCCGATGCCAGCCCTTCCGGCGACAATGCCTTCAAGATCGAGCTTGCCCGCCGCATCGTGACCAGGGCGCTGATCTCTGCGCTTTCGGGAACGCCCGAGCGTCTGCCGGCCCTTCCTGCCTCCCCGTTCTCGAACATTCCTGGAGCGCGCCATGACGCTTGAACTCAGCCTCAACCAGCAACCCGCCCATGCCCGGCAAGGCTCCAGCATCGGCCAGCCGCTGACCCGCCGCGACGGCTTTCTGAAAGTCACCGGAGCCGCGCGCTATGCCGCCGACAACCATCCGCCCGGCATGCTCTACGCCGTGCTCGCTGTCTCTAGCATCGCGCGCGGCCGCGTCGCTGCGCTGGATGTCGAGGCGGCCAAGGCACACAAGGGCGTGGTCGAGGTGATGACGCCCAAGAACCGGCCAGCGCTCGCCGCCGATCCGGACGCCAAGGACCATCCCTTCATGTTCCGGCTCGACCTCTTGCAGAACGACCAGGTCCGCTACCCCAATCAGAGCATCGCCGTGGTGATCGCCGAGACGCTGGAGGCGGCGACCGAGGGGGCGGCGCTGCTGTCGCCGCGCTATGAAGTGATGCCGGCGCGCGTTGGCCTCGACGGCGCCGAAAGTATCGTGCCGCGTGCTGTCGGCGTCGGCGGTCCGGCCGTGCAGTACAAGGGCGATGTCGAGGCCGGCCTCAAATCGGCAAAGACGCGGATCGAAGCCACCTACGAGACGCCGGCCCAGTACCACAACGCCATGGAGCCGCATGCGATCGTCGTCGCCTGGGAAGGCGACACACTGTCGATCGACACACCGAGCCAGGGCCTTGCCATGGCGCAGGGCCGCATCGCCGGCCTGTTCGGCATCGCGCCGGAGAACATCCACATCCGCAGCCCGTTCCTGGGTGGCGGCTTCGGCTCGAAAGGCATGATCTCCGGGCCGCAGGTGCTCGGCATCCTGGCGGCGCGTCTCGTCGGCCGTCCGGTCAAGCTGGTGCTGCGACGTGAGCAGATGTACGGGCCGGTCGGCCACCGTGCGCCGACGCGCCAGACGCTGCGCATGGGCATGGATGGCGAAGGGCGGCTGACGGCGCTCGACCATCACGCCAAGACCGCGTCGAGCACGTTCGACGATTTCTTCGAACCGGCGGCGGATGCCTCGCACACACTCTATGCCAGCCCGGCCATCGCCACCTCGCACGATGCGGTGCGGCTCGATACCGGTACGCCGCTGTTCATGCGGGCGCCCGGCGAAGCCACCGGCTCGATCGCGCTGGAGAGCGCTATCGATGAGGCAGCCTACGCCTGCGGCATGGACCCGCTGGAATTCCGGCTGCGGAACTATGCCGAGGTCGAGCCGATGACCGGCAAGCCGTTTTCCTCCAAGGCGCTGCGCGAATGCTACAGGCAAGCGGCCGAGACGTTCGGCTGGGCGAGCCGCCCCATTC
>NZ_RZQE01000756.1:0-1917 GCF_004022955.1 Mesorhizobium sp. M7A.F.Ca.US.002.01.1.1
GGTGAAGAGGAAGAAGGTAAGTACCGAAGCAACGGCACAGAACAGGGAAAATCTGTTTTGGCGTATGATGGAGATGCAAAGGCCGAATACGATCAACAGCCAGTTCACATAGCTGAGCCGCGATCCTGCCTGGTCAACCTGTGAAACGAAGCTTGTCTTGTATCCGCTGTAAAGGTCGCCATAGCTGGTTCCCAGTATCTTGAGGATCAGAGGTTGCTGGGAGGTCAGCGCGGCTCCGACAACCACGAGGATCACACACAGGCCCCCGACGGCGGCATTGCGGAGTGCCGGGACGTCGCGGTCTTTCGCGACCTGCAGAAAACAGAAGAAGGCCGCGGAAGTTCCGACCCCGATGACGGGATAGGCATACCAGCGGCGCAGCACGAATGCCAACCACAGGCATACGCCGACACGCATTCCGCTGATCACCGGTTCATGGGTCAGGAACCTCGATTTCCAGAGAAAATAGGTTGCCGCGCAAAGCGCGAGGCAGCCGGCAATGTCCGGCAACCCACGAAGCGTCGCCGCCCAGAAGGGCGTGTAGAGAAAGGCCGCAATCCATACGGTGAGCCAGCTTCGGCATGAAGGCGTCCCGGTCGCCGCCTCCAGATAGCTTGTTCTGCCGATGAGAAGAGCGGTCGGAACCAGGTAAACAGCGACTATTCCGGCGATGTAGGAAAACCTCGAATCGCCAAAAATGATGTGAAACGGCATCAGCGGCACCAGGATCGCCGCACTGTAGTCATCGGTGGCGATCGAGGTCCTCAAATGGCTGAGCCACTCGAGAGGGCTCTGAACCAAGAGCGTGCCCTGCCGGCTAAACGTGTCGAAATAGGCAGCGAAGTCCCAGTAATAGACAGGCTGTTCAAGCCCTACATAGATGAGAGCAAGAGCAACTCCCAGCAGAGCGGTACACACATATGTCGTTGCCCAAAATCCGAGAGATTTGTTCATCGTCACTTGCGGCCGCCAGAAGGAGAAGAGGCAGAACTATCAAAGCCAGCCCGGACTACCGTTTAATGCAGCCAGGATCCGGCGCATGAGCGGCCGACAAGGATTGGCCAAGTCTCACATGCAGAGCACCCAGACGCTGCCGGCAGGGCCGGCAGCGCCGATTTTCCAAAGCTCAGGTCGTCCCGGCATTCTTCGGCTTGGTCGAACCGATCATTTTCCAGTTCTTGTAGAACATGGAATTGATGCGCTCGACGCTCACCGAGACGATGGCCAGCATACCCGCGATGAGGCGGGGAACCGGGGATGGCCTGATAATGTCCATGAACACGCAGTAGCGGCGGCCGTCATACTCGTTGACCGAGCGATGCAGCAGCGTGTCGTCGAAGATGAACAGCGGATTGTCGTACCAGTAATTCTTGACGTTGCCGCACTCGACGAAAATCTCCGACTTCACCGGGATCAGATTGTAGAGAATGCGCAAGCTGAGCCGCAGCGGGCCGAAATGCCAGGACGTCGATTCGCGCTTGCTGAAGACGGAAACGGCGATGGTCTTGATGTATTTGAAATCCTTGTTGAACTCGGCGACGTTGTCGATCCTGTGCTTGCCGTACCACTGGTAGACATACATGCCGCGCCGGCCGGCGCCGAAATTGGCATCGATATCGGCGATGATCTCATCCTTGCGCGCCTTGAAGATATCCAGGACCTCGTTGACCTCGCGCTGATAGTCGGCGGGAAACTGATCCAGCTTCCACACGCCAGGATTTCTGTAGCACAAGAGGTCGACCAGCAGGTTGAACGGCGAAAGCAGCCAGGTGAACAGGCCGTTGCCGAGAAAATAGCCTGAGAACAGCGACAGATCCTTGCGGTCGTTGCGCAGCACGTCGATCAGGCCGCAGACGATGAAGATCGTCGTCAGGATGGGGATGAAATAGAAGCCAAGGGCGAGAAGCGGGATGGCAA
>NZ_RZQE01000757.1:0-1901 GCF_004022955.1 Mesorhizobium sp. M7A.F.Ca.US.002.01.1.1
CGGAAGCATCGATCGTTGCCGGCAAGATCCTTGAGAACAAGGGCGCGACCTTCGGCTACAACGCCCAGACCGGCGACTATGGCGACATGATCGCCATGGGTATCGTCGATCCGGTCAAGGTTGTCCGCACCGCTCTCCAGGACGCGGCCTCGGTCGCCGGCCTGCTCGTCACCACCGAAGCCATGATCGCGGAGGCTCCGAAGAAGGAGTCGGCTGGCGGCGGCATGCCTGGCGGCATGGGCGGCGGCGGCATGGGCGGCATGGGCGGCATGGATTTCTAATCCAGCCCTATCAGCCTTCAGATACGGAAAGGGCGGCAGAGATGCCGCCCTTTTCGTTTACGCGGACCTCGATCGCCGCGCCTCCGTCGGTTCTCAGACGGCGGCATCCGCGCGTTGCTTTACCTCGCCAGCAAGCACCGCGGCTTCGATCAACGCCGCGACCTCATCAGCCACCGCCTGTAAGGGGGCGCGGTCTCGGGTGGCGCGGGCGATCACCATCAGCCCTTCCAGTGACGATTCGACCAGCAGTGCCAATGCATGCGCGCGGCGCGCGGGCACCCCTGCCCTGACGAAGGCGTCCCGCAGCAGACCTATCCACTGTTCGAAGGCCGAGCGGCACAACTCCGCCAGTTCCGGCACGTCGGTGGGCGAGTCCAGCACGACAGGCGCGATCGGACAGCCGAGTGAAAACTGGTTGTCTTCCAGCATGCGCCCCACCGACTGGTAGATATGATGGACGGCTACCGCCGGATCCTTTTCGGCGGCCAGCGCTTCGCCCAGCCTCTCCGTCACGTCGGCAACGCTGGCGCGCGTCACCTCGATGACCAATTGGTCCTTGCCGCCGGGAAAATGAAAATACAGCGAGCCCCGCGGTGCGCCGCTGGCGCTCAATATGTCGTTGAGCGAGGTGCCGTGATAGCCGTGCTGCCTGAGCAGCAGCCCAGTCGTCTCGAGTATGCGGGTGCGGGTGTCGTTGGCCATGTCAACCTCTGTCAGTAGGAATCATTATAGGCCTTGCGCAGAATATCACAATCGGTCTACATAATATGTAGATCAGTCTATATATTCCTTGAGGAGAACGAAATGCGCAACTACCGCCTCGAAGGATCCGGGACCGAATCCCTGGTGATGCGCGAGGCGGCGCAGCCAGAGCCGAAACCGCATGAGATCGTGGTGCGCGTTCGCGCCACATCGCTCAACCGACGCGACACGATGATCCTCAACGGCACCTATCCGCTGCCGCCACGCCAAGGCGTCGTTCCGCTGAGCGACGGGGCTGGTGAGGTTGTCGCCGTCGGCGCTGCCGTCACCCGCTTTGCCGTCGGCGACCGTGTCACCGGCAGCTATTTCGCGCGCTGGATCGACGGCCGCATCCATGCCGGGCTCGTCGACCAGCTCGGCTGCACGCTGGACGGCATGCTGGCGGAATATGCGGTTCTCGACGAACAATGGGCGGTGCGGCTGCCCGATCATCTCGACTGGCAAGAGGCCGCAACGCTGACCTGCGCCGGCCTGACCGCCTGGAATGCGGTGACGGGCGCCGGAATTCCGAAGCCCGGCCAATGGGTTCTGGTCATCGGCTCGGGCGGCGTCTCGCTCTTTGCATTGCAGTTCGCCAAGCTGCTCGGCTGCCATGTCGCCGTCGTCACCTCGCGCGGCGAGAAAGCCGACAGGCTGCGGGCGCTGGGCGCCGACCTGGTGATTTCGACACCGGATATGCCGCAATGGGGTGCGGCCGTCCGCGACCAGACCGGCGGCATCGATCTCGTCGTCGAGACCGGTGGCCCGGCGACCTTCGCGCAGTCGCTGATCGCCAGCACGCTTTACGGGCACATCGTGCTCTTGACGCTGCAGGATGCGAAAGGCGGATCGATCCAGCTGCCGGCGGCACTCTACCAG
>NZ_RZQE01000758.1:0-1900 GCF_004022955.1 Mesorhizobium sp. M7A.F.Ca.US.002.01.1.1
GGTGAGACCAGCCCTTCTCGGGCGGCTCACGCCGCGAGCCGGATTCATCGGCCGCGCCGACGACGTCAGCTTCAGCGCCGCGCTCCTGCTCCTATCGCCCAGCGGCGTCCGCCATCGCAACAAAGGCGCTCTCGATGGTCTCGAAAGCCAGCTCCGGATACAGCACTCCGGCTTCCGGCGTGGCCGTCTCGAGCGCGGTCTCGCCGCGTATCCAGAATGCCCGCAGCAGTCCGAGCCAGGGGGCTGACGCGATCATCGCCTCAAGCTCCGCCGCACTCTGAGGCACGATGCGCGGCGAGCGGCCGCTCACCCCGCGCCACAGATCGATCATTTCGTTCTGGGTGATCTTGTTTCGGGCGATGCGGATCTCGCTGCGGATGGCATTGGGGTCGTTCAGCGCGCGCAAGGTCACGGCGGCGATGTCCTTCTCGCTGACGAACGTCGCCGGCACGTTGCCGTCGCCATAAAGTGTCACCTCTTCGGGCGGCAAGGGCGACGAGCCGAAGCGCATCAGATCGCCCAGCGTCGCCACCCATGTCGAAAAGAAGCCATTGGTGTAGATCACCGTATAGGGCAGATCGGCCTCCTTGATCGCGTCGAACACTGCTCGCTTGAGGTCGAGTGGCGGGATCGAGCCCGGTGCGGCGGCGGCGAAGTCGAGGCCGAAGCCGGCGGAAGGCACATAGCGGGAAACGCCGGCATCGCTCAGCGCCCGCACCAGCGTCATCTCGCTGGCCGAATGCACATGCACCGAGCTGATGACGCGGTCCACCGCACTGGCGGCGCGGACAAGGCTGTCATAGTCGTCGAGATCGCCGACGTGGATTTTGGCGCCGAGTTCCTTCAGCGAATGCAGCCGCTCTTCATCGCCGGCTGTTGCCGGACGAACCAGAACGTGCAGGCGATCGCCATTGCGGGCGCTGGCCTTCGCCATCTCGCTGCCCAGCAGCCCCGTCGCGCCGATGATCAGGGTGCTGGTCATATCGACCTCCCATTGCGCAGGATGGAGCCGTCCCAGTCGCGCTCGAATCCGATGTCGTGCAAGCGATGGTTCGAGAAGCGTGAAACTTGGCGCAGCATGCGGCGGCGCTCGACGACTGCAGAGGCTCTGAGTGCAAGACCGCTCGTCGCGGCGCTGATGGATTCGAGAATCGGTTTCATGGTTCGTCTCCTGTGGTTCAGTAGGCGCAAGCGTGCCGACGCCGTCCGCAAGGGGACAAGCATGACGATTGCTCACACCGTTTCTGGTCGTTCAGCGCAGCGGCGAGATGGGAAAGCCGATCAATATCTGCTGCTACCCCTATAGATTGGACATTTCCGGGCTGGACGACAAACGACTCTTTGTGCAGGATTTGTGAGCAACACTCACAGGTGGACCATGCCGCGCAGACTACCGCCCCTCACTGCCCTGCCCGCCTTCGAGGCTGCCGCCAGGCATCTGAGCTTCTCCAAGGCTGCGGGTGAGCTCAACGTCACCCATGGCGCGGTCAGCCGCGCCATCCGCAACATCGAGGACAGGCTCGGCATCCAGCTTTTCGATCGGGGAACGAGGTCCGTGCGCCTGACGTCGGTCGGCGCGGCCTACGCATCGGAAGTCAGGACGGCGCTGGACCAGATCGCCGCCGCCACCATCGCCGCCACGCCCGACCGCACGGCAGGCATCCTGAATGTCAGCACATCGGACGGTTTTGCCGGCCGCTGGCTGGTGCCGAGGCTGCATCGCTTCCACCGCGCCAACGCCGACATCGACGTGCGGCTGTCGACCTCGGGCGTACTTTCCGATTTCGTCAGCGACGGCATCGATATCGCCATCCGCTACGGCAAGGGCGGCTATGCCGGCGTGACCGCGGAATTTCTCGCCGACGAAGAGGTCTTCCCGGTCTGCAGCCCGGAACTGCTG
>NZ_RZQE01000759.1:0-1896 GCF_004022955.1 Mesorhizobium sp. M7A.F.Ca.US.002.01.1.1
CCTGGAAGGCCATGGTCAGCCTGGGCAGCATCTCGACGCCGGCCTCGGTGAGGACGGCGCGCCGGTTGACGCGATGGAACAGCTTGCGGTCCATCTGCTCCTCGACGGTGCGGATGAGCTGGCTGACGGCGGCGGCGGATACAGAAAGCTCTTCCGCCGCCCCCGCAAAGCTGCCTGTACGGGCCGCAGCCTCGAAAGCCTGAAGTCCTTTGAGAGAGGGAAGTACGGCCATGATCACCGAATAGATAAGTTCAGCTTATCTAAATCGCAGAAATCGTCATTTTTGGAAAGGTTTTTCATGCGCTACAGTGGATTCTATCAAATCCCAGCCTGGATCGAAGCCCGTGGATCATCGAGACGTAATTTCATCGTTGACGCAGGAGGAGCGCAACCGGCTGACCGCCAAGTCTGATGCCGCGGGCCTCGTTCAGCTTGCCGCTCATTGGGGTGCGATCGTGATCCTCGGATCGCTGATCGCCGCCAAAGTGCCGTTCTGGCCGCTGCTGATGCTGCCGCAAGGTCTCCTCATCGTGTTCCTGTTCACGCTGCTGCACGAGACGGTTCATCGCACGGCCTTTGAGGCGCAGCGGCTGAACGATGTCGTGGCGCGGGTGTGCAGCCTGGCGATCGTGCTGCCGGCGGACTGGTTCCGCTACTTCCACTTTGCCCACCATCGATACACGCAAGATCCCGACAATGACCCGGAACTGGCGTTCCCCAAGCCGGAGACATGGCGGCAATACCTCGTCCACATATCCGGCATCCCGTTATGGTGGGGCCACATCAAGACGCTTTATGCCAACGCCGCGGATCGTGGTCGCGAAAGCTACGTTCCGCCAAAGGGCTATGACAAGGTGCGCATCGAGGCACGCGCCATGATTGCCTTTTATGCCGTGCTCCTTCTGCTGGCCGTCTATTTCCGGCTCTCGGTGCTTGTCTATGTCTGGATTTTGCCCGCTCTGTTGGGGCAGCCCTTTCTGCGCCTCTATCTCTTGGCCGAGCACGGTCGTTGTCCGTTCGTCGCCAACATGCTGGAGAACACCAGGACCACATTGACCAACTGGCTGGTCCGCAAGCTGGCGTGGAACATGCCGTTCCATGCCGAGCATCATGCCTATCCCGGCGTGCCGTTTCATCAACTGCCGCGGTTTCATGCGCTGATCGAGCGGCATCTCAAGGTGGTCGAGCCCGGGTATGTCAGCTTCCACGAAAAGTACATCGAGACGCTGCATTGACGATGGCCGGCCTAGCCGGTCTGGCTGTGCGGCGCTCGGGATCTCAACAGGCGCTGGATCTCGGCCGCCTTTGACGGCGCGCCGATCAGAAAGCCCTGCGCCTCGGTGCAGCCATTGCTGCGCAGGATGTCGAGTTGCACCTCGGTCTCGACCCCCTCGGCGGTGACAGTGATGCCAAGCTCGGCACCCAGCCCGATGACGGTGCGAACGATCGCCGCGGTGTCGCGATTGCCGAGGTCGTGGATGAACGAACGGTCGATCTTGATCTTGTCGACAGGAAAACGCCTGAGGTAGCCGAGCGACGAATAGCCGGTGCCGAAATCGTCCAGCGCGATGCGGATGCCGAGTTCGCGCAACTGCCGCAGCGTCCTTAGCACCACCTCGCTTTCGTCCATCAGCACGGTTTCGGTGATCTCCAGTTCCAACCGACCGGCTGGCACGCCGGAGAAAGCCAGCGCCGAGATGACGCTGCGGGCGAAGCTGCCGCTTTTAAGTTGCACGGCCGAGACATTGACCGCCACGCGCAGGCCGGCGGGCCAGCGTGCCGCCGCCGTGCAGGCTTTCCTCAGCGCCCATTCTCCAAGCGGCACGATCAATCCGGTTTCTTCGGCGACCGGAATGAAGCTGTCCGGCGCCACCATGCCACGTTCTGGGGAATGCC
>NZ_RZQE01000075.1:0-18105 GCF_004022955.1 Mesorhizobium sp. M7A.F.Ca.US.002.01.1.1
GATCAGGGCACTCACGAAAACGGCCGGTCCCCACAGAGTGAGCAGAGGCCGATCGACATTGCCGCGCCTGTTGTGCGACCGCATTGACGAGATCGAGGTGGGGATGATGACCGCAAGCGACGTCGCGACAGCCAGATGGCTGATCACAGCAGGCGAAAAGTGGAACAGGCTAAGCACCCAGAACAGCACCGGGACGATGACGATGCCGCCGCCGACCCCCAGCAGACCGGCGAGCACGCCGGAGGCCATTCCGGTCATGGCCAGACCGGCGACCAGCATTGCAATCGTCAGCCCGTCGAAAGCCGACGTGTCGAATCCGAAGTCCACTGTGATTTTTCCTTGATTGGCCGCGCTCGTCCGCTGCTGCGACCCCATGCAGGTCGCCCGGAAATGCGCAACAGGTTTTGGGATGCGCTTTGGCTAGTGGCGCACCATCCCGGCGTCGACATTGAGCGTCTGGCCGGTGATCCAGCGCGCATCGTCGGAAGCCAGGAACGAGACCACATCGGCGATATGTTCCGGCTGCCCCTTGCCTTTCATCGCCTGAAGCATCTCGACGAAGCCGAACGCCTCATTGTGCGGGCTCGCCTTGACGCCGTCGCTCTCGACCAGGCCGGGCGTCACCGCATTGGCGGTGATGTTGTATTTGCCGAGTTCGGTGGCGAGCGCCCTGGTGAAGCCTATGACGCCGCCCTTGGCCGCGACATAGGCCGCCATGTTCGGCGTGCCGGCAAAGAAGGTGTTGGATGCGATGCTGATCACCCGCCCAGCTTTGCCTGCCGCACGCATCTGGTCCGTGCCGGCGCGGCTGACGATGAAGGTGCCTGTCAAATTGACGTCGATGATCTTGCGCCAATGGTCGAGGTCGACATCGTCCCAGGCGACGAACGGCACGATGCTGGCATTGTTGACCAGGATGTCGATGCCCCCGGTCAGGGTCTGGATTTCGGCGAAGAGTGCCTTGACGGAGGCCGGATCGGAAATGTCGGCGGCAATCGCCCTCGCCCTTCCGCCTATTGCCGTGGCCGCCGCCTTGGCGCCTTCGGAATTGATGTCGCTGACGATGACGGTTGCCCCGTCGGCGGCGAGCCGCGCGGCGATCGCCTTGCCGATACCCTGCGCAGCGCCCGTAACCAGGGCCGTCTTCCCCGCAAGCCGTTCAGTCATGAAAATGCTCCCTCAATCCGTGGTGATATCTGTTCAGGCGTCGGCGTCGATCACGGCCAGCGCCGCGTCGATACCCCTGCCGATCGCCAGTTTCTGGCCGGCCGCGTTCATGGCGCCGCCAAGTGCCGTCAGCGCCGCGATCGCATAGATCGGCTGGGCGGTCGGACCCATATGGCCGATGCGCGTCAGCTTGCCCAATGTCTCGCCGCGGCCAGACGAAAACACCACCCCGTAACGGGCACGGGCAGCCTGGCGAAGCGCCTTCTCGTCGACGCCTTCGGGGGTGCGGACAGCGGTCGTGGTCGGCGACGCGATGCTGTCGCTGGCGGCCCAGATCGACAGGCCCATCGCGGTGACGCCGGCGCGCATGGCCTTGGCGGTGAGCGCGTGGCGCGCCCATACCGCCTCCGGCCCCTCATTGAGATAGAGGTCGAGCGCGACATCGAGCCCGTTGATCTCCGAGACCGACGGCGTGAACGGAAACGGCTTTTCCCGCGACCACGCATGCTCCCAGTCGACGATGCTCAGCATCGACGCGCGGGGGGCTGCCTCGTTGCCCTTCATCTTGGCCCAGGCCCGCTCGCTGACGCCCATCATCGTCAGGCCGGGAGGCGCCCCCAGGCATTTGTTCGGGCCGGTGACATAGATATCGGCCTTGCAATCCTGCGGATGCGTCCTCATGCCGCCAAAGGACGAGACGGCATCGACGATGAGATAGCCGCCATGCGCTGAAACCAGCGCACCGATGGCGTCGATCGGATTGATGGTGCCGGATGGCGTGTCATGGTGGCAGACCGACACGATGGTGATTTCCGGATGCTTCTTCAGCATTGCCTCGACCGCCTGCGGATCGATCGCCTCGTTGTAGGGCACCTCGATCTCGAGCAGATGTGGCGAATAGCGCTTCGCCCAATAGCCGAACCCCTTGCCGTAAACGCCGGAGGCAAGGTTGAGCACGACATCGTCCGGCGTGATCAGCGAGGCCGCGGCGGCCTCCAGGCCAAGCACCGGCTCGCCATGCAGGATGACCGGCTTGTTCGACAGCCGCATCGCCTTTTGCGCCTTGTCGACCACACCCTCATAGAAAAGCTGGAACGCCGGGTCGTAGTCGTAGAGCACCGTGCGGCCGAGACCGCGCAGCACTTCGGCATAGGCGTTCACCGGTCCCGCGGTCAGGGTGATGATCGGATCGGCGTGTTCGAGATAGCGCATCGTCTTGTCTCCGGATTGGCGGCGGTCAGCCGTAGAATTGCGTGCCGGTCTTGTAGGTCTTGAAGTTGTCCATGTCGTGCGAGTACATCAGCTCGGCGCCATGGTCTTCGGCGAGTTTCTTCACCTTGCGCATCGAATTGACGCCCGCCACCGGATCGATGTGGAAGGCCGCCTGGCACAGCGTCTCGAGGCTCTTCTGCGTATAGGCCGCATCGATCGTGAACATGATCGGCTTGCGCTTGGGGAACTCGACCAGCAGGCTGTAATGGCCGATCGAATGGCCGGGCGTCGAGATCAGCCGGACGCCCCTGGCAAGCTCGACGTCGCCATCGATGCTTTCAAAGGTCGAATTCGCCCGTGTCGTTCCCGCAAGCAATTGCCCGGTCGCGCCACGCGCTTCGGCAGCCTCCGCCGAAAAACTCAGATCGGAATAGCCGAGATGCTCGAAAGGTTCGGGATTGCAGGCCTGCGGCACCTCGGTCCGGTGGCAGATCTTCTTGGCGTGCGGAAAATACTTGTTGCCGCCGCAATGATCGAAGTGGAAATGCGAATTGACGACAACGTCGATGTCCTTCGGTTCGAGGCCGAGCAGCGCCAGGGCGCCTGGGATGGTCTGGTGCTTTTCCTGGATCGGCTTTTCGAACGGCAGCACCTTCATCACGTGATCGTAGTCGTAGCCGGTGTCGATGAGGAACCGGCCCTCGGCATGTTCGATCAGGATCGAATAGACGGGGAAGCGCACTTCGCCGCCAGGGCCGCGGTTCCAGAACACATGATAGCCGTCGAGAACGAGCGAGCCGCCGTCGAGCAGGTAGACCTTGGTATCCGACATTCTTGCCTCCTTTATTGGCGCGGGTCCCGTCCGCGCATGAATTGTCCTCAGCGCGCGCCGCGCTCATATGGAATGCCGAGCGCCGCCGGCAGGCTGGCGCGCCGGCCGAACAGCACCAGCATGATCATCACCGCCAGGAACGGCAGCATCTGGATGATGTCGGTCGGTATGTTGATGCCGGCCACTTGCATGGCCGTCGTCAGCGACAGGCAGACACCGAACAGCAACGCGCCGAACAGCACCCAGATCGGGCGACCGCGCGCCAGCATGGCCAGCACGATGCCGAGAAAGCCCGCGCCATTGGTGATGAACGGAATGAACAGGCCGGCCCCGACATTGGCGAGATACGCGCCGCCGAGCCCGGCCAGCGCTCCGGTCGTCAGCACGGCGATGGTGCGGGTCCGCACGACATCGATGCCGGCGACATCGAGCGCGGCCGGCTTGTCGCCTGCCGCCTGCAAATTGAGGCCCAGCTGCGTGCGCCGGTAGATGTAGCCCATGCCGAAAACCAGCGCGACCGCCAGATAGACGATCAGATGATGCTTGAAGAATGCAGGCCCGATGACCGGAAGGTCCGAAAGCAGCGGAATGACAGTCGCATCCGCCGCCGGCAGGCGCGGATAGCTGCGCGAGAACTGGAAATGGTGGAGCAGCGCCGTCAGGCCTTCCAGCCCCAAGGTCAGCGCGATGCCGATGACGATCTGGTTGAGCCCGATGCGCACGCAAAGCAGCGCCATGACAAGCGCCACCGCAGCACCCCCGGCGGCGCCGGTGAGAAAGCCCAGCCACAGCGACCCGGAATAGAAAGCGCCGACAAAGCCGAGATAGGCGCCGGCCAGCATCATGCCTTCGATGCCGATATTGAGCACGCCAGCCTTCTCGGAGATCTGCTCGCCGAGCCCGGCAAGCAGCAGCGGGATCGCTGCGGTGACGGCGCCGAACAGCAGCGCGCTGAGAAAGACCTCGCTGAAGAGCCCGGTCATGCCCTAGGCCCTCCGCGACTGGTTGTATCGGTGATCGAAATATTCGGCGAGCGCGAGCACAATCAGCACGATGGAAACCAGCACCAGCGTGAAATGATTGGGCACGCCGAGCCGGCGCGCCGCGCTCTCGCCGCCGATCGAAAGCACCGAAAGCAGGAACACGAAGCCGATGGCTGCAAAGCCGTTCATTCGGGCGAGAAACACGGCGGGTATTACGGCAAGCCCGTAGGCGGGATTCCAGTCGGCGCGGACATTGCCCTGGACGCCGATGATGTCGACGGCGCCGGCAAGCCCGGCCAGCCCGGCCGAAATGGCGAAGACGGCGACGGTCAGGCCGGGAACGCCGAGCCCCGAGTGAACCGCCGCTCGTGGATTGGCGCCGACGATCCTCAGCTTCAGCCCGAACGCCGTGCGCGTCATCACCAGATGCACGATGACGATCGCCGCCAGCCCAAGCAGCAGGCCACTGGTGATGGTCGTTTCGAACAGGCGCGGCAGCCGGTCCTCCACCGGCAGCGTGCGCGTCTGCGGCACGGTCGTGCTTGGGTCGCGAAACGCCAGCTTGACCAGCACATTGGCGAGCGAGGTGCCGAGGAACGTCATCATCAGGGTGGTGATGATCTCGTTGACGCCCTGATAGGCACGCAGCAGCGCCGGCACCAGCGACCAGATCATCGCCACCACCATGGCGATGAGGAGCGAGCAGACCAGCGCCAGCCAGGCTGGCATGATCTGCACGAACACGGGAGCGCTGGCAGCCGCCGTCACCGCGCCAAGCAGGAACTGGCCGTCGCCGCCCAGATTCCACATGCCGGCGCGAAAGGCGACGATCAGGCCGGCGGCGAGAAACAGCAGCGGCGCCATGCGCGTCAGTGTCTGCTGGATGCCGAGCGGCGAGAACAGTCCCTTCTCCAGCACGAAGCCATAATAGGCCAGCGGGTCGACGCCGACGGCAAGCAGGATACAGCCGGCTATGACCAGCGCGATAAGGATCGGGCCGAGCGTCATCAGCAGCCGATGCAGGATGTCGCGGCGCGTCGCTGCCCCGCTCGTGGCATCGAGTGCGGTGGCGCTGACCGTGGGTGCGGTGTCGATGCTCATGCGGCAAGTCCGATCATCAGGCGACCGACCTTTGTGCGGGCGTCGTCTACGTTCTCGACGGTGCCGACCAAAGCGCCGTCGGCGATGACGGCGATGCGGTCGCACATGCCAAGCAATTCCTCGAGGTCGGTGGAGATCAGCAGCACGGCAAGGCCACGCGCCGCCGTATCGCGAATGCGCTGGCGCGACGCCAATGTGTTGGCGAGATCGAGCCCATAGGTCGGCTTGTTGAAGATCACCACCTTGGCGCCTTCAGCCAGTTCCCTTGCCAGAAGCACCTTCTGGATGTTGCCGCCGGACAGCCGCGCGACGGGCGTCTTCAGGCTCGGCGTGCGCACGTCGTATTCGCGCACGAGCTGCGCGGCGCGCTTGTCGATCTCCGCGCGCTGCTCGACGCCGTTGCGCCAGAACGGGGCCGCGCCGACCTGCTTGAGGAAGAAATTGATCGAGACCGGGAAGGTGCCGACAGTGCCCTCGCCCAGTCGGTCGTCGGTCAGGTAGCGAAGGCCGCGCCGGCGGCGCTCGCCGACGCTCAGCGTCTCGATGGCGGCGCCGTCCAGCCGCACCGAGCCGCTTGTGGCTGTACGCTGGCCGGCCAGCGCTTCCGCCAGCTGCTTCTGGCCGTTGCCGTCGATGCCGGCTATGCCGAGGATCTCGCCCGGGCGGATGTCGAAGGAGATCGACGACAGGCCCGGCGCATTGTCCGTCGCCGCTACCGCCAGGTCCGTCACCTGAAGCAGCGGGTCAGCGCCGGCGCGGGCAGTGCGGACAGGACGCTCGACGGCTTCCGGGTCATCCTTCTGCTTGCCGAACATCAATTCCACGATCTCCGAGACGATCTCCTGTTCGCCCAGCGTGCGAAACCGCTCGGGTGGAATCTCGCCGACCTTGCGGCCAAGCTTCAGCACCGAGATGCGGTCGCCGAAGGCAGCCGCCTCCTTGAGCTTGTGGGTGATGAAGACGATCGCAAGGCCCTGCTCGACAAGGCGGCGCATCAGCGCGCCCAGTTCGTCGATACCTTTCGGCGTCAGCATGGAGGTGGACTCGTCAAGGATGAGCAGCCGGCTGTTGCGCAGCATCGCGCGCAGGATCTCGACCTGCTGCTGCTCGCCGAGCGACAACTCTGATACCTTGGCTTGAAGCTTGACGGTGATGCCGAGCGTGCCGGTGATCTCGGCGACGCGCGCCGCCAGTTCCTCGGTCCTGGGGCGCTGCCACCACGGCCCGCCAAGCAGGAGGTTCTCCGCCACCGTTAGCGTCGGCACCAGCATCATGTGCTGGAATACGGTGCCTATGCCGAGTGCCAGCGCATGGCGTGGCGAGGTGATCGGCGTCGGTTTGCCGTCGACCAGTATGCGTCCTTCGTCAGGCTGCTGCAGGCCGGACAACATGCCGATCAATGTCGATTTTCCAGCGCCGTTCTCGCCCAGCAGCACATGCACTTCGCCCGGGCGGATCGACAGGTCGACGCTGTCATTGGCAACGATGCCGGGGAACCGTTTGGTCACGCCTTCAAGCGCGACGATGTCGCGCCCGGCAACGGACGATGAAGAAAAACCGCTCATGAAGCCCAGCACCAAAAAACAGGAATCGTCCGGAGGGGTGAACGGATCACCCCTCCGGCAGCCGACCATGATCGCCTTACTGGGCGACGCTGGTCATCAGTGCCCTTACGGCGGCCGCGTCATAGACCGGCTCGACCTTGATCTTGCCGGAAATGACGTCCTCGCGCAGCGCCTGGATTTCCGTCCAGACATTGTCCGGGATCGCAGCGGTCTTCAGCAACTTGACCGAGTCGTCCTTGAGGCCGATCGTATAGTGTTTGGTGCCGAACGTGTCGGCCTTCAGGTCGGCAATCATCGCCGCATAGACCGGCTCGATGTTCCACACCACCGACGACAGCAGGAAGCCCTTGTCGATCGGTGACTTGTCGCCGATGACGTCGATGAAATAGACCTTGCCGCCATCGGCTGCCTTGGTTGTCTCGACCGCTTGCAGCATGCCGAAGCTCGAACCGTTGCCTTGGCCGAAGATGATGTCGGCGCCCGACGCGATCACGCTTTCGGTGACGCGCTTGCCGCCGGCCGCATCGCTGTAGGCGGCCGGGCCGATCACCGCGTAGGTGATCTTGACGTCCGGGTTCTCCGCCTTCACGCCTTGCGCGAACGCCGCCGACTGCGAATTCCACGATGGCGGTTCGCCCGACACCACGATGCCGACCGACTTGGAACGCGACACCTTGGCGGCGAGACGGCCGGCGAGATAGGCGCCCTCGTGGCCGCTCAGCGTATAGTCGGCGACAAGGCCCTTCTCCAGGCCGGCTGGCGTGTCGACGATTGCCACCGGAACTTTCAATTCCTTGGCGATTTCAGGCGCCGAGGTGTTGTAGCCGCTGGCATGCGCGATCAGCAGGCTGGCGCCGTCGGAGGCAAGTTCCCGCAAGGTCGGACGAACATCGCCATAGCCGAGGCCCTGGGCCACGACCACTTCGACGCCGGCGGCCTTGCCAGCCGCCTTGGCGGCATCGATGCCTTGCTGGTTCCAGCCGTAGTCCGTGCCTTCTTCGGGCGTGAGGATGGCGATCGACTTGACCTCGCCGGCAAGCGCGCCGCTCAACAAGACACTGGTCAATATAACTGCACTTACACTGCTCTTAAGAAGCTTTAACATGTTACCCTCTCTGTTGTTTCACCAATCAATATTCTTATTGTTATTGCGCGAAAGCGAGATAGACTGCCTAGGAAAAATTACATTGTGGAGCTCAGGCAAAGTGAAGATCCGTTATGCCCTTCCGGTGATGCTGGCGTTATCGTCCTTCGCCAACGCGGTTGAGTTGCACCATGTCGCCGTCCGCACCGGCACTGACGGGCTCGACATGGTTCCGTTGACGATTTCGAATGCGGGCAGCGAAGGCCTCTCCTGCAACGCCGACTTCGCCCACTGGTATTCGGCCGGGATCGCAACGATCGAGCCGGGCAAGAAGACCCGCGTCGAGCTCTGGTTCGATGCGAAGACCGGCACGTTCACGATCCTCAACGACAAGCGCGAGAACCTGCCCGTCGAGCGGCTGTGGTGCGGTCTGGCGAGCCGAGCATATGCCACCCGCGTGCAGATCACGCTCGACCGCACCGATGCGGCGAAAGGCGAGCGTGATGTGTCCTGCGCCATGGCGCAGGACAGCCTGGCCTGCCGGTAGGCGCTCATTCCCGCGTCCGTTCGAACATCGCGAGCCTCTTATTCTTTCGCCAGGAACGCGTCGGTGAAGACGTCGTCCGCCGACAGAGCCGCCTTGAGCACGCCCTGGTCCGTCAGCGTCTTCAGAGTCTCCTCCCACTGCGTCTTCGTCATCCAGCCGAGACCGTGTTCCTTGGTGTCGGGGCTGGTGAACGTCGAGGCGATGTCGGCGTTGATCTGCGCCAGCAGTACGTCCTTCTTGTCCGCATAGCCGGGCGCTGCCTTGGCCGTGATCTCGGCGGCCTCTTCCGGATGAGCCACGACATAGTCGAAGGCCTCCCTATATGCCTTGACGAAGCGGCGCACGACGTCCGGCTTGTCCTTGATCATCGCCTGCGAGGTGAACAGGCCGGAGCCATAGGCTTTCCACCCATAGTCCGCCCCCATCATGATGCTGAGCGAGCCCGGGCCCCCGGCCTTCGCTTCCAGTTCGGGAACCTCCGCATCGATATAGCCGACGACCGTCTGAACCCGGCCAAGCAGCAAATAGCTTTCATAGGGAGGCGAGACGCTGTTCAGCGTCATGTCCTTTTCGGTCAGGCCATTGGCGGCCAGGAAGCCTTTGAAGAAGATGTAGGTGGAACCGGCCGGATGAATGCCGATGGTCAGTCCCTTGAGGTCGGACGGCTTGGTGAGCTTCAGCGTCTTGGCCAGCGAAATGATCCCCAGCGGCGAGTGCTGATTGACGGCTGCCAGCGCCACGACCGGGACATTCTGCGACCGTGCGACGGCAAGCGTGGGAAGATCGCCGAACCCGAAATCCGCGTTCTCATTGCCCACCAGCCGCATCGCGTCCGGCGAGCCGGATCCCTTGCGGATCTCGGCCACATCGATGTCGTTCTTGGCGAAGAAGCCTTTTTCCTTGCCGACGAAGAACATGGCGTGATTGCCGCGCACGACCCAGTCGAGCTGGACGTTGACCTTGTCCGCCGCCAGAGCCGCGTTGGAAAAACCGAGTGCTGCAACAAACGCCGCGAAGGTAGCGGCCTTGATAAGTGAGCGTCTCAGCATTTTTTGTTCCCTTTTATGAATTGGTTGATCGAGCGGGCCTAGGATTGGCTGAATTTCGGCGCCCACGGCACCACGATGCGTTCTAGGATTTCGGCGGCGTAGTAGAAGGCGATGCCAAGCACGGAAACGAGCAGCAGCGCTGCGAAGACCAGCGCCGTGTCGAGCTGGGTCGACGCGAACTGGATGACGTAGCCGAGACCGTCCGACGCCCCGGCGAACTCACCGACGATGGCGCCGATCACGCTCAACGTGGCGGCGATCTTGGTTCCGGCCATCAGGTTCGGCAGCGAGTGCGGAACGCGGATCCTGAACAGAATCTGCGTCGGGCTGGCCCCGACGGAATTCATCAGCGACAGCAGCGAGCGGTCGACCGATTGCATGCCCGCCAGCATCGACAGCGTCACCGGGAAGAAGGCGATGACCAGGATCAGGCCGATTTTGGGCGCCAGCCCATAGCCGAACCAGAGGATGAAGATCGGCGCGAGCGCGACTTTCGGCACGTTCTGGAACAGCACCACCAGTGGATACAGCGCGCGTCCCAACCAATCGAAGCGCACGATGACCAGCGCAATGGCAATGCCGACCACGACCGAGACCAGGAAGCCGAACAGGATCTCGCCCGCCGTCACCAGCGTCGCCTGCATCAGCGTGCCCCATTGCGCCACCAGCGACTTCGCGATCTCGGACGGGGCGGGAATGATGAAGGCGGATATGGCAAAGATCCGCACCGCGGCTTCCCACAGCACGATCGTCACCAGCAGGAGGATGACAGCCGGCAGCCAGCTGCCGGTCGCCGCACTCCAGCTGGAGGCGAGGCGCGGCTCGGAAAGGTCGAATATGGGTTGGTCGCTCAAGATGCGCCTCCCGGTTGATGGCTGGAGCGCAGCATCGTTCGCAACTGGACCACCAGCCTGACGAACTCCGGATCTTCGGTGACCGACAGGTCGCGCGGGTAAGGCAGCGCAATGTCGAGGCTCTCGGTGATCCGTCCCGGCTTGATCCCCAGCACGTGAACATGGCGCGACAGATGGATGGCCTCGTCGATGGAATGGGTGACGAGCACGATCGTCTTGCCGGTCCGCTGCCAGATCTCCAGCAGCGACTGGCCCATCGAATCGCGGGTGATGGCATCGAGCGCGCCGAACGGTTCGTCCATCAGCAGGACCGCCGGATCGAGCGCCAGGGCCCGTGCAATGGCGACCCGCTGCCGCATGCCGCCCGACAGCTCGTTTGGCCGCTTGTGGGCGCTGTCGCCCAGCCCCACCAGTTCCAGCATCTCCTGCCCGCGCGCCCGCAGATCCGAGCGCGAGAGCGACTTGTCGGCGATGCCGAGCAGCATCGAGGCATTGTCGACGGCGTTTTTCCAGGGGAGCAGGTTGGCGTCCTGGAAGACGAGGCCGATCATCCGCTTGCGCGCCGCCTCGACCGGCGCGAGCCCGGCGATCGAAACGCTGCCCTGGGTAGGCTGCACCAGCCCGGCCAGCACCTTGAGCAAGGTGCTCTTGCCACATCCGGAAGGACCGATAAGGGAAACGAATGATCCCTTTGGCACCGAAAGATCGATGTTCCTGAGGATCAGCTGACGGGCCATGACCACCGAAACGCCCTTGGCGGAGATTAGATCGTCATGGCGGATATGGGCCGGCCTGTCGCCGGCGGCTCGGATGGTTTCAATGCGCATGGCTTGTCGCCCCGCGCGCTGTTTTCTGCCGCACCCGCACCATCTTGATGGCGAAGGCGCCCTTCACACAAACAGCCGACCGGTGGAGCTCCTCAAACCGGCTGGCCCTCTGCGCACCATGTGACATTGGCTACTCCCGGCCTTCCAGGATGCGCCGCACCGCGACGAGCTTGCGCGCCCGTTCACCTTGCAGCGCCTTTGTCTGCTCGGGCGTGTAGGCAAACATGCCCTCGCCCGACTTGATGCCGAATTTCGACGCAGCCGTCTTCTCCAGAACCATCGGCGCCACATCGTCGCGGTTGGAGAGATCGGCATTCAGGAAGGACGAGACGGATTTGTAGATATCCAGCCCCGCCATATCGAGCAGCGCCATCGGGCCGATGACGGCGATCTTGTAGCCTATGCCCCACGACACGCAGGTGTCGAGGTCTTCCGGCTCGATGACGCCGCGCTCGACAAGATCGACCGCCTCGCGCAGCAGCGCATAGAGCACGCGGTTCTCGACGAAGCCTGGAACGTCCTTCTTCACCACCACCGGCAGCAGGCCGATCGAGCGGATGAGATCGCGGATAACAGCCACGGTTTCAGGCGCGGTCTTCTCGCCGCCGATCACCTCGATCATCGGGATGATGTGCGGCGGGTTCGACCAGTGCATGCCGACCATCCGCTCGGGATGCGAGATATGAGCCTGCAGCTTGGTGATCGGAATGCCCGACGTGTCGGAAGCGACGATGACGGACGGGCCGATCAGCGGATCGATGTCACGATAGGTCTGCGCCTTGATGTCGATATTCTCGGGCACGTTCTCGATCACCAGTTCGGCGCCATCGACGGCCTCGGCAATCGTCTCGACGAAACGCACTTTGCCGGCACCAGTCCCGGGCGCCTCGATGTCGAGACGGTCGAGCACGCCGCCGGCAAGATCGAGCATGCCGCGGGCGCGCTCGATTGCCCCTGGCGAAACGTCATACGCCGTCACATCGAGCCCGCCGCGCGAAAGCCGCGCGGCGATGCCTGGACCCATCGTTCCCAGTCCGATGAGAGCGGCGCGCTTGATCATCATGCGGCCTTTGCGGGAGCAGCAGTGGTTGCCGCCTTGAAGGCCGGCCGAGCGGCGATCGCGGCCACCCAGCGCTCCAGATTGGGCATTGACGGCCGGTCGATCTTGAAATCGACGCAGCGCTTCAGGATCGGCGCGCAGGCAATGTCGGCAAGGGTCAGCTTGCCGAGCGCCAGGAAGTCCTTGCCGGCCAGGTGGCCGTCGACGATCTTGAGCTGCGCGACAAGGTCCTTCACTTGCTCCTTGTATTCGGCGGTCTGTTCCTCGGGCGTGAGCTTGGCGCCTTTGAAGGCCGCCAGGTAGCCCGGATTGACCGCAGCCAGCAGGAAGTCCATCCAGCGCTCGACCTCGGTCTTTTCCGCCGGCGTAGCGCCATTCAACTGTTCGCCGCCGAATGCCGCGAGATAGCGCAGGATGGTGTTGGACTCCCAGATCACGGTGTCGCCGTCAACCAGCGTCGGCACCTTGGAGGTCGGGTTGAGCGCCTTGTATTCCGCCGTCTGCGTGTTCTCGAACTGGCGGCCATAATCCTCGCGCTTGTAGGACGCTCCCAACTCTTCGAGCATGAAGAGCACCTTCTGGACGTTGCCTGATGTCTGGCGGCCTAACAGCTTGTACATGTCTTCTCCTCGCTAGTGTCCAGGGCCTACTTGCTCGCCGGCAGCGGCTTGTAGACGATGGCGTCCATTTCGATCTTGGTGTTGATGACCGCTTTTGCCTCGACGGTCGTGCGCGCCAGAACGGCGTCGCCGATCCCTTCGAGGAAGGCCTTGTTGTAGCGGCCGAAATCGCGCGTATCCTCGAGATAGGTGGTGATCCGCACGACATCCGACAGCGTCGCGCCTTCATGCGCGATGACGCGCGCGATGGTCTTCAGCGTCGCCAGCGTCTCTTCTTCGATCGTGCCGCTGATCATGTTGTTGTTCTCGTCTTTCGGCACCTGGCCCGAGACGAAGATGAAATCGCCGGCACGCACCGCCGGATGAAACGGCAGGTTCGGGTTCTTGTTGCCGATGGCGTAGTGGCTGGCGGATTTTCGCGTGCTGTCGCTCAACATATCCCCCTAGAGAACGCTGGTTTCGATGATGTCGACGCCGCGGATTCGGTCGATCAGGTAGACGATGCCGCGGTCGTCGATGGTCACGTCGTTGGACGAGGAACGCTCCGCGCCCTCCGGCGCGTCGGGCATGAAATGACCGACTTCCTTTGGCGCGAACGGATCGGCGATGTCGACGAGGCGCAGCCCCTGCGCGAACCACGCAAACGGAATGACGGTGCCATTGAACCGCTCGGAAGGCTGATGGCAGCCGGTCATCTGCGGCTGCGGTGAACCGTCCGTATCGAGGCCTGGCACCTGGAAGGTCGAGATCGGCAACGGGTTGGTCTCGTCAGTGATGTCGTAAATCCAGGTGAAGGCCGGCGGCGATGGCCGAAGCTTGGCGACATCCTCGTCCGCCACCACCATGATGTTGCGGCCTTTGAGCGGCTGTGGAATCGGCAGGCAGGTGTGCGTGGGATGCGGAAAGCTCGGGCTCGAATTGACGTGCGAGACCAGCTTCGGCTTGGTGATGTCCGAAATGTCGAGGATGAACAGGCCATGATGCCAGTAGCTGACATAGAGCCTGTCGCCCATTCGCAGCGGATGGTGACAGCGCGGCGTGACATAGTCGTGCCAAGGATACTCTTCGCCGCCCCCGGTCCACTGGCCCGGTATCCACCAGCGTCCGACCTCGACCGGCTTCGCGGGATCGATCAGGTCGAGGATCATCACGATGTTGCCGACATAACCGTCGGCGGTCGGCGATATGTAGGCGTAACGGCCGTCGAAGTCGTAGCGGTGGACGCCCTTGCCGCCGGTTATCCATTTCGAGATGAGCTTCGGCTGTGCCGGCTTGGTGGTGTCATAGAGCGCCAGTCCGCCGCCGAAATCAGCCGGGCCGGCGTCGCCAAAGCGCTCGTGGTTGATGATCATCAGTCCGTCCTTGGCGCGCACCTTGTGCGAGTGCCAACCGGGCGGGACATCGATCGTCGTAATTTTGCGCGGATTGCGCGGGTCGGAAATGTCGACCAGAGTCGTGCCGCTCGGCGGCCGCATGTGGCCGATATAGAGGATGTTGCCGTCGACCCAGACCTGACCGCCGCCTGGGCAGTCGACATGGCCGATCTGCTTTGTGTTGAACGCCGAAACCAAATGCATACGCCCTTGCTGCTGAAATTCCATTTCGATGTCCACGCCGCCAATGGCGGCGCGGACATTGCCTGCCGGAGGACCGGAACTAGACGAGACGGAGCAGATCGCCGGCCTGGTTGCGGCCCCAGCGCTTGTAGAGGAGCAGCGCCTTTTGCGTCGGCGCATCGGTGGCGCCGAAGAAGATCACCGGCTCGCTCGACGAGCCGTTGACATGCTCGACCCAGGAACCGCCGGGTATGGCGATGGTGTCGAACTGGTTCCAGTCATAGCGCTTGCCGTCGATGATCGAATGGCCGTTGCCGCGGAACGGCGCCAAGAGCAGGCTGGCGGTCTCGCGCTGCGGCAAGGTCTTCTCGCCGGGGCGCAGCATCTGCACGTAGAAATTGATGGTGTGGAAGACGGGTCCGCCGGTCGTCGGATCGACATAGTCGATGACGATGCCTTCATGGGGGTCGCCATCCCAATCCTTGTGGGCGTCGAGAACCGCTTCCATCTTCTCCCAGCGATAGACATACATCGGCGACGACAGGCCGCCGCCGCGCTTGTGGTCGACGAAACGCGGCATCAGGCCACCTTCGCCATAGATGCGCTGTGAGTAGTCGCTGGGATAGCGAGCGGTCTGCACCTTCTTCTCGACTTCCTTGCCGTCGACCATCTCGGTGTATTTGTGGTCGAAATGGACGGCATGCAGCGTTTCGACCAGCGGCAGGTCGAGCACCGACAGGTTGACCGCCTGCTCGCCGCCAACGGTGCCATGATTGTGCCAGGCGTCGTTGGGCGTCAGCACCATGTCGCCCGGGCCGAAGACCACGTCTTCGCCCTCGACGCCGGTGAAATTGCCCTTGCCCGTCAGGCCGAAGCGGATGGCGCTCGGCGAGTGCTTGTGCGGCGGCATGATCTCGTCGGGATCGTTCAGGCGGTAGGCGGTGTACATGGTGCTGACCGATGCACGCTTGGGCGCAAGACCGGGATTGACGAGGATCAGCGAACGGCGCTCGCTGTCGTCCATGGTCACAAGTTCGGCCGCGCGCTGCAGCAGGGGCTCGATGTCCGAATAGGACCACACGAAGGGAACGGCCCTCGACGTCGCCATCAGTTGCTTGATCTCGTCATGGTCGACGCCTTCCGACGTCGCCCAGAACGGAAACATGTTCTTTGCGTAGAGGGCGTCATAGAGGCCCTTGAGTGCCGCCTTCTTGTTGGTGAGCACATCGTTAGCTGGTTGCGCCAGGGACATATCGGACACCTCTCGTCACGAAGAAAATACTTCTAACCAACTCAACCGTATTCGCATTGGTTTTGCTCGACAATACCCAAATTGCGAATTTTATAAGTTTTTGGTTGAGGTGCATTTTTGAAAGGCAAATGCCCAGAAATAGGCAGGAATAGCCTAGAAATGCACGAAATTCAGCTCACAATCAGGGCGTGAAACCGCTTCGTCACGGCCATGCTGACGCGCATGACAGTCCAACCAACGCAGTTTTTCAGTCTCAACCAAAAGACTTTGGTTGCATCCGGCCGCCTTATCAGGCAGCCACGCTCTGTTGAGCGCGGCTGCGGATCAGATCCGCGGCCTTTTCGGCGATCATGATGACCGCCGCATTGATGTTGCCGCAAACGAGGTCGGGCATGACCGAGGCGTCCACGACACGAAGCCCGGCAATGCCGCGCACCCGCAATTCCGGATCGACCACCGATGCCGCATCGACGCCCATGCGGCACGTGCCGGCCGGATGATGCACGGTGATCGAGGTCTTGCGGATATGCTCGTCGATCTCGTCGTCGCTCTCGCATTTCGGGCCGGGGAAGAACTCCGCGCCGACAAACGGGGTCATGGACGGCTGGCTGGCAAGGTTGCGTGCAACACGAAAGCCAGCGCGAAGCGACTGCCAGTCGCGCTGCGAGGACAGGAAATTCTGATGGATCAGGGGCGCGGCAACCGGATCGCTCGACGCCAGCTTGACGCTGCCGCGGCTCTCCGGCTGCACCGCAACGATACGGGTCGCAAAGCCGTCGGCGAACGGCGCCTTGAACGGCGACATGTAAGGCCATGCCCCAAGCGGCGCGGCGGTGAAAAGCAGCTGTACGTCCGGCAACGGCCGGCTTGCGTCGCTTTTCAGGAATGCCACGACGCCGCCAGGCACATCTCCCGAAAAGCCCTTTCCGGTGAGATAAGTCCTGACGAAATCCAGCCCGATACGATCGGCCCGCATCATCTTGAGAAACGGTCCAGGCTGTTTGCGCCGATACATCACGATAACCGAAACGTGGTCCTGCAGATTCTTGCCGACTTGCGCACGATCGACCTTCGTCTCGATGCCATGCGCCGCCAGCTCGCCGCTGTCGCCTATGCCTGACAGCATCATCAGCTGCGGCGTGTTGATGACGCCGCCGGCAAGCAGAACTTCGCGCCGCGCCAGAACTTCATGGCTCGCCCCGCCTCTGGTGTAGGCAATGCCGGCTGCGCGGCCATCCCTGAGCAGGATCTTCGTCGCCATCGCGCCGGTCAGCACCTTGACATTGCCGCGCCGCATGGCGGGCCGCAGATAGGCGGTTGCGGTCGAGCAACGGCGGCCGTTGGCGATTGTCATCTGCAGCCGGCCGAAACCTTCCTGTATGGCGCCATTATAGTCATCGGTCTGCGGGTATCCGGCATCACGGCTGGCTGTGGCGAAGGCATCGATCAGTTCGTCCTTGTAGCGGCAGAACTGGGTGTTCAGCGGCCCGCTGCCGCCACGGTACCGGCTTTCGCCCGCTTCCCAGCGCTCCTGCTTCTTGAAGTAGGGCAGCACCTTGTCGAACGACCAGTCCGTCAGGCCGCTTGCCGCCCAGCGATCGTAGTCGCCGCGATTGCCGCGCACATAAGCCATGGCGTTGGTGGAGGAAGAGCCGCCGATGACCTTGCCGCGCGCGCATTCGACCTTGCGGCCGCCGACATTGGCCTCGGGCTCGCAGAAATACATCCAGTCGTGGCGGCGCTCCGTCAGTATCTTGCCCCAGCCGAGCGGGATGTGGATCATCGGATCGCGGTCCCAATCCCCCGCCTCCAGCAGAAGCACCGACACGGCGGGGTCTTCGCTCAGCCGGTTCGCCAGCACGCAGCCGGCCGATCCCGCACCGACAATGACGTAGTCAAAGGTTTCGCCAGCCGGCATGCGTGATCCTCGGGAGAAAGACGTCTGCCGCGATGGCAACCGTCGACATGGGCAGTCAACCATCGCGCAACTGGTGTTGTCAACCATTGCGTACAGTTGTAGATTGGTTGAATTGGTTGAGTGCCGTCGAACAGGTTTTCGTGTCACAATATGATGTCGGGACGTTGAGTCGGCGATCTGCCGATCGGACAGGAGATTTGGTTTTGAGCGCATTCGAGCCGCAGGTCGGACCATCTGATCTCGACGACATCATCGCCGCGGTCCGCCAGTTGCAGCAGGGCGGCGGCAAGCTTCCGTCCGAGCGCGATCTTGCGGAACATCTGAGCGTCAAGCGCCATCAGCTTCGCAAGGCGCTTGAAGTGCTGCGCCTTTCAGGCGACCTCAAACCGGCGCGCGCCAGGCGGGCGCCGACCGCCCTTCCGAGATATGGCGAGGAACTGGTCAGGGTAACCAATCCGATCGAGGTCCTGGAATTGCG
>NZ_RZQE01000760.1:0-1892 GCF_004022955.1 Mesorhizobium sp. M7A.F.Ca.US.002.01.1.1
CAACCTGGTCTGGAGCGACGAGCCGGTCGGACGAGGCAGGATCGAATACCCAGGTGCCAAAAAGGGCATTTCAACCGCAAGCTCGCTCACGCGCTTTTGGGCCGCTCTGCGGCGAAGAGCGGGATTTTGACATCAAACCTGCCGGACGACGGTGCCGACCACATTGACGAGAAGGCGCGCGGCGGTCCGCGCTGACAGGCCGTCAATATCGGCCGGAGGATAGAACTCGACAAGGTCGAATCCTGCGATCCTGGCCCGTTTGCCGAGGCCGGCGATCAGGTCGATTACCTGCGTGTAGGTGAGGCCGCCGGGTGTACGCGCCGCCACGCCCGGCATGATGCTTGGATCAAGGCTGTCGCAGTCGAGGGTGACGACGACCCGCGCGGCTTCCGGAATATGCCGGAGCGCGGCTTCGACGCCCTGGGCATGAACCTCGCGGGCGGTCACGAAGCGGCTGCCATAGCGCCGGGCTGCTTCGATTTCGGCGATGCGCGCGCTGCCGACGCTGCGCAGACCGACCTGCACCATGCCGGCGACATGCGGCATCTCGCTTGCCCTGCGCATCGGGCTCGAATAGCCGTGGCGTTCGCCATGAACCTCGTCGCGCCAGTCTATATGGGCGTCGACCTGCAGGACCCAGACCGGCCCGTGCTCTGCAAAGCCGGCGAGGAAGGGAATGGTCATGGAACAGTCGCCGCCGATCAGGATCGGCACAGCCGGCAACGTCAGGATCTCGCGCGTTTTTGCCTCGATCCTGGCCCGGTTGCCGGCATTGTCATGCATGGTGGTCAAGATATCGCCGGCGTCGATGCAAGAGGCCGGCTTGCCGTCGAACAGCGGGCCGCCAAGATCGAAATCCCAGTGCTCGACGAATGCGGCATCGTCCTGGCTGGCAGCACGGATGGCGTTGGCGGCCAAGGCATAGCCGCTGCTGTCCCTGCCGGGATAGGTGCTGCCGTGACCGGCCCCGAAGATTACCGCACGAGGGACGTGGCTATCTGCAAGACGGTCGGGAAAGCCGAGAAAGGGAGGCGAGGGGGTCATGCCTTTATGGTCCTGATAGTGGCTTGGCGCACGCCGATCGGCTGCGGTTAGATCAAGCGCCTCGGCTTCAGCTTTGTGTGCCCGATTGGGTAAGCCCAATAAACCCCAAAACGATCGAGATCGAGCACCCACGGGGTGTTTCAAATTTGGGCCAATGGGACATTGGCGGCGGCATGGGCCGATTTCGAGGCGACATAGAGACTTGCGCCGGCGATGACGTTGGGCCGGGCTTGGATCGGCAGGCGCGATCCCGAAATTTCCAGTACGTGACGAGAATGAACCTTTGGCTGGCCGCCCGGTAGCGGAACCAGGCGGGGTTCACGTTGTTACCACAGCGGGCGACTGCCGGTTGCCGGATTCGGAGTCATCGTTTCATGACCAATGGCCCATTGCCTGAAAACGTTCTGGTCTCGCTTCCCATGATTGACGCAAAGGCGGCGCCGACGCTCAAAAATGCCGAGGCGGAGGTATTTTATACCGAAGCAATCCGCGAGCTTGCCGCCACCGACATTCCCTTTCTGGTCGCCGGGACCTACGCGGTAAGCGCCTATACGGGTGTCACCCGCCAGACCAAGGACCTCGATATCTTCTGCAAGGCAGGCGACTACGCGCGGATCCTCGCCCATTTCAAGCAGCTTGGATATGCCGTCGAAATCGAGGACGACCGGTGGCTCGGCAAGGTGTTCAAGGGCACGCATTTCTTCGACGTCATCTTCGGCTCGGCCAACGGCACGGTGCCTGTTGGCGACCTGTGGCTGGAACACGCCCGCCAAACCGAGCTGTTGGGCAGCAGGGTGCGGATCATCGGCCCGACCGAACTCATCTGGTCCAAATGCTTTATCCAGGAC
>NZ_RZQE01000761.1:0-1888 GCF_004022955.1 Mesorhizobium sp. M7A.F.Ca.US.002.01.1.1
GGGCCAACACCGTGATCTCGATCGTCACCAAGGCGGCCTCCACGAAGAACGGGAAGACGCGCTGCATCAAGGAGAAATCCATGAAAGGGTCCAGCAGGAGTAACGCTCGGCTTCAGGCGGCTTTGGTCGCCTGAAGCCAGGAGAGATCAGCGGATGTCGCTGCCGACCCACTTCATCGAGATCTTTTCGTAGCTGCCGTCCGCCAGCATGTCGTCCAGCGCCTTCTGCATCGCAGCCTTGAGCTCCGGATTGTCCTTGCGGATGGCGATGCCGATGGCAACAGCGCCGCCTTCGATATCGGGCGTGTTGAGCTTGCGGACCTTCTCGCCCGTCTCCTTGACGGCAACCATGACCGGAATGTTGTCGACGACTATCGCGTCGACGCGGCCGGCCCTCAGCTCCAGCAGCAGTTCCGGCAGGCCCTTGTAGGTACGGATATCCCAGCCGCCCTTTTCGCGCGCCCATTTCTCATGCGTCTCGCCCAGCGTCACGCCAATGGTCTTGCCCTTGAGGTCGTCGAGGCTCTGCACTTTCGACTGCTCGCTGACGAAAACGGCGCGGCCGGCGTGGTAGTAAGGCCCGACGAAATCGACCACCTTTTCACGCTCAGGCGTGATCGTCATCGAGCCAACGACGGTGTCGTATTTGTTGGCGAGCAGGCCGGCAATGATGCCGTCCCAGGCCGTGGTGATGATGGTGCCCTTGACACCGATGCGCTCGGCGATGGCCTTGCCGATATCGGCGTCGAAACCGACGACTTCATTCTGGTCGTTGACGAAGTTGAAGGGCGGATACTGACCGCTCATGGAAATCTTCAGCTCGCCCGCCGCCTTGATCTTTTCGAGGTCGTCGGCCCTGGCCGAAACGGCAGTGAAGGTCGACGCAAGCAGCAGGGCCGCAACGGCGATGCCGGAAAATACTCTGTTCATCTGATTTCCTCTCCTCTGGATGGCGCGCAAGGTTTGTTCTTGGGAGGCGTGCAGACGCTTTCCTGTCATCAATGATTGCCTTTGCGGTATCATTGCGCAAATAGATAATGGGAATAGAGAGCATAGATATCAGGAATGGTACTTCCACGCCCCGAACGACTGGTCTGGGATCTCGACTGGAACCTTCTGCGGACATTCGTCGTCATCGCGGAGGTGAAGGGCATCACGCGAGCTGCGGAGCGACTGAACCTCAAGCAACCCAGCGTCAGCAATGCTCTGCGGCGGCTGGAGGACCGGGTGGGCCGGCGTCTGGTCGAGCGCGACGCGACGCGCTTCGAACTGACCGAGGTCGGGCGGCTTCTCTACGAGCAGAGCGTCGAGGTGTTCGGCACCATATCGCAGTTGCCGCTGCTGATGCGCGGCATCAGCGACGATGTTACCGGCCATGTGATGATCGCGACGGCAAGCCATGTCGTCTCGCCGCTCTTTGATCAGGCGCTGTCCGAGTTCCACAGCAACTACCCTCACGCCAGCATCACCATTTCAGTCGCAGCAAGCACCGAAGTCGCCAAGCAGGTGAGGGACCGGCGTGCTTCCTTCGGCATCTGCCTGGTCAGCCAGCGCGATCCGGCGCTGGAATATGCGATGGTCTACCGCGAGTTCTTCGGCTTCTTCTGTGGGCCGCAGCACAGGCTTTACGGGCAAACCGGGCTGACGCTGACCGATCTCCGGGGCGAGCCCTCGGTATCGTTCCAGACCGACCACATCTCGGATGCGTTGCGGCCGGTCGCGCTGTTGCGCAGCGAGGCCCGGCTCAACGCCGATGTCGTCGGCGTGTCCTCGAGCCTGGAAGAGGTGCGGCGCATGATCGTCGCCGGGTTGGGCATTGGGCCGCTGCCGCTGCACGTCGCGCGGCGGGACGTGGCGGATGGAATGCTGTGGCGGCTGCCGCCCTATGA
>NZ_RZQE01000762.1:0-1884 GCF_004022955.1 Mesorhizobium sp. M7A.F.Ca.US.002.01.1.1
TTATCGCGCATCCCCTCTATATGCGCGCTCATTCCACACACGGACTTTGGTGTCTGCCCGGGAGAAATCCGGCTGAAACCTCCGGTGGCGTTCGAGGACAAAGTCCAAAAATGCCTGTGTCCGTGGAGGCTAACCGGAAAGGAACTTTGAATGGCACTGCCTGATTTCAGCATGCGCCAGCTTTTGGAAGCTGGCATTCACTTCGGCCACCAGACCCATCGCTGGAACCCGAAAATGGCGCCCTACATCTATGGCGCCCGCAACAACATCCACATCATCGACCTCTCGCAGACGGTGCCTTTGCTGCACCAGGCGCTGAAGCAGGTTTCCGACACCGTCGCCAAGGGCGGCCGGGTGCTGTTCGTCGGCACCAAGCGCCAGGCGTCCGACATCGTCGCCGATGCGGCACAGCGTTCGGCCCAGTACTACGTCAACTCGCGTTGGCTCGGCGGCATGCTGACCAACTGGAAGACGATCTCGAATTCGATCCAGCGCCTGCGCAAGCTCGACGAGATGCTGGCCGGTGAGGCGCAAGGGTTGACCAAGAAGGAACGCCTGAACCTCGACCGCGAGCGCGAGAAGCTCGACAAGGCGCTGGGCGGCATCAAGGACATGGGCTCGACGCCCGACCTGATGTTCGTGATCGACACCAACAAGGAAGCGATCGCCATTCTCGAGGCCAAGCGCCTCGGCATTCCGGTCGTCGCCATCATCGATTCGAACTGCGATCCGGACAAGATCGACTTCCCGATCCCCGGCAATGACGACGCGGCCCGCGCCATCCAGCTCTATTGCGATCTGATCGCCAAGGCTGCGATCGACGGCATCGCCCGTCAGCAGGGCGCGCTCGGCGTCGACATCGGCGCTTCGATCGAAGCTCCCGTCGAACCCGCGCTCGACCCGGCTCCGGCCCCGGCTGCAGACGCTCCGGAAGCTTGATAATCGAAGGCCGGTTGCGGCCTTCACCTTTCTCATATTCTGGCACGCTAAACAGACGCACCATCGAATACCGATGGTGCGTCGGTGCATTTAAAACAAAGAGGCGACAATGAGCATTTCGGCTGCACAGGTCAAAGAACTCCGCGACTTGACCGGCGCGGGCATGATGGATTGCAAGGCGGCGTTGACCGAGACCAACGGCAACATGGAAGAGGCCGTCGACTGGCTGCGCAAGAAGGGTATCTCCAAGGCCGACAAGAAGGCTGGCCGCACCGCGGCTGAAGGCCTGATCGGCGTCGACAACGGCGTGCGCGAGGCTGCCGTCGTCGAGGTCAATTCCGAGACCGACTTCGTTGCCCGCAACGCCGCGTTTCAGGAAATCGTCGCCAATGTTGCCAAGGTTGCGCTGGCCTACGGCACGACGGAGGCTGTGGCCGCCGCAAAGTATCCGGGTTCCGACAAGTCGGTTGCCGACACCATCAAGGACGCTGTCGGCACCATCGGCGAAAACATGGGCTTCCGCCGCTCGGCCAAGCTCACCGTCCCGCACGGTGCTGTCGCCACCTACGTCCACAACGCAGTTGCCGATGGTCTTGGCAAGCTCGGCGTTCTGGTCGCGATCGAGACCACGGGCAATGAGCATGCCGCCAATGCCTTTGGCCGCCAGGTTGCCATGCATGTCGCCGCCACCAACCCGCTGGCGCTGACGGCCGAGCAGATCGATCCGGCTGCGGTCGAGCGCGAGAAGGCGATCTTCGCCGATCAGGCGCGCCAGTCCGGCAAGCCGGAAGCGATCATCGAAAAGATGGTCGAAGGCCGCCTACGCAAGTTCTATGAGGAAGTCGTGCTCCTGAAGCAGGCCTTCGTGCTCAATCCCGACATCACTGTCGAGCAGGCACTGAAGGATGCCGAGAAGGAAATCGGCGCTCCGGCCAAGATCTCCGC
>NZ_RZQE01000763.1:0-1879 GCF_004022955.1 Mesorhizobium sp. M7A.F.Ca.US.002.01.1.1
GGAAAGTACGAGAAGAACCGCCAGTCCGGCTTCAAGCGCTGCCTCGACGCGGTTCTGGTGCGGGTTTCCGGCGATCAGCGCCTGCCGGCGAAACCTGAAATGACGGCATTGCGCGACAAAGCCGGCACCTTCGTCGCCAGTTTCCACTATCGCGACCGCATGGAAGGCATTCCCAACCATGACGACCAGGGCACGTACGATCGGCCTCATAATCTCTACTGCCAGTACAAGCCTGCTGACATCGACCCGGTGCTGGCTTCGCTCGGCAGCAGGCCGTGGCTGACCGAGCGGCCACGGCTGGCGGTGTTTTTGGCGACCGAGCGCGGAACAACGCATTACGCGCTCGATGCCGAGGACGACCGTGGCATGCTGATGCGCGAATCGTTCGGCAATGCCGCCGTACCGCTGGCCATGCAGGTGACTTTTCCCACGGTGGCGCAGCTGTCGCAGGCCGGATTGGACGATCAGGCGCTTCGCAATGCCGAGATGACGAAGCTCGACACACTGGCGAAGAGGGCCGGCGCCGACCAGGCGCTTTACGGCAGCCTCGTCTGGAGCGACAAGGAACTGGGCTGGATCGCCGACTGGCGGCTGGTCATGGCCGGCAAGACCTACGTCTGGCAGGTGCGCGGTGTCGGCTTCGACGAGGCTTTCCGTGTCGCCATCAGGGGCGCGGCACAGATTCTGTCAGGCAATGGGCAACCCGAATAGGCCTCGACCCGGTCGCTGGCACAATCGTGCCGCATTGGTCAGCGGCGGGAGCTCGTGGTAAAAGCCTGCCCGAACGAGAGTACTGGCGATGAACAAATTCACCCCCGCAAAGCCCGCCGGCGCGCGCGGCGTCGACGAGATCACCGGCAGCCGCCGTCTGCGCCGCATGCGCAAGGCCGACTGGTCGCGCCGTCTGGTGCAGGAGAACCGGCTCACGGTCGACGATTTGATCTGGCCGATCTTCGTCGTCGAGGGCAAGGGTATCCGCGAGCCTATCGCCGCCATGCCCGGCGTCTTCCGCCTGTCGATCGATCTCGCCGTCAAGGAGGCAGAGCGCGCGGCAAAACTCGGCATTCCCGCCCTCGCCACCTTCCCCAATGTGGACATCTCGCTGCGCGACCAGACCGGCTCGCACATCCTCGATCCCGACAATGTGATCAACCGCGCCACCCGTGCGATCAAGGATGCGGTACCGCAGATCGGCATCATCACCGACGCAGCGCTCGACCCATTCACCAGCCACGGCCATGACGGCATCCTGCGCGACGGCATCATCGTCAACGACGAGACAGTGGAACAGGTGACCGCCGCTGCAGTCATCCAGGCGGCCGCCGGCGCCGACATCATCGCACCGTCCGACATGATGGACGGTCGCATCGGCGCCATCCGCGACGCGCTCGATGCCAATGGTTTTCAGGACGTGGCGATCATGTCCTATGCGACCAAATTCGCCTCGGCCTTCTACGGACCCTATCGCGAGGCGGTGGGCACCGCCGGTCTGCTCAAGGGCGACAAGAAGACCTATTACATCGACCATGCCAATTCGGACGAGGCGGTGAGAGAGGCCGAACAGGACATCGCCGAGGGCGCCGACATGCTGATGGTCAAGCCCGGCCTGCCCTATCTCGACATCATCCGGCGGCTGAAGGACGAGTTCCAGATGCCGACCTTCGCCTACCAGGTGTCAGGCGAATATTCGATGATCAAGGCGGCAGGCGCCAATGGCTGGATCGACGGCGAGAAGGCAATGCTGGAATCGCTGCTCGCCTTCAAGCGCGCCGGCTGCGACGGCATCCTGACCTATTTCGCACCCGAAGTGGCGGAGATGTTGAAGGGGTAATTTCTCTTCGCGACGACGGCCGGTCGCGGCGAGCAATGTCGGCCAATA
>NZ_RZQE01000764.1:0-1876 GCF_004022955.1 Mesorhizobium sp. M7A.F.Ca.US.002.01.1.1
GGCGAAATAGCGGGCCATCTGCATCCCTGCGCCCGCATCGTCCAGCAGGGCCGCTCGGTGCGGCGCCGCTGCTTTGCCGGCGACGGCGGCCGCATGATCATGCCGGCCTTCGGTGCCTATACAGGCTCGCTCAACGTGCTCGATCGCGCCTATGCCGGGCTGTTCCGGCTGGATACGCTGATGGCCTATATGCTGGGCGCCCAACGCATCTTTGCCATTTCCGGCTCGATGCTGCGGCCGGGCTAAACAGCCCTACCTGCCGTAGTAGAGCGTAACCGTGTGCTTCGCCTCTGCAAAGAACAGCCAGCGCTCGACCAGCATGCCGGCGAACTGGATTGCAGCAGCGAGTACCGACAGCAACGCTGCCGGCGGCCAGGGCAGGGCGAACACAATGGCGAGCAGCCCCAAGGGCAACGCGAAGGCCAGAAGCTGCGTGATCTGGCGCAGCCGCGCGCCATGCTTGCGCGCGATGCGGAAACCCATTTCCTTGAGCAGGTAATTCTCTTCGGTATGCGGCCATTCCAGCGACCGCACCGTACCTCCCGCCAGCCCGGTCGCGGTGTTGGCGGTGGTCGGAATCTCCAGCCGGTCATTGTAGCGCCAGGTCGCGAGCTTCCAGCCCCAGCCGGTCAAGGTCAGCAGCAGGCAAGCCGCCAGCTGCACCTTCGAACCAAGCGCAAAGCCCTGCAGCAGTGCGTTCAACAGCACGCTGCCGGTCATCGCCGAAAAGATGAGATAGCCGGGCAGGGTGAAGCGGCTGTGCCACTGGGCGATCGGTTTCAGCGACGCATAGATCATGCCGGTGGTGCAGATGGTGATGATTGCGCCGATGGCGGCCAGAGATCCGGCGATGCCGACCCAGCCATCGGTCTTGCCGAAGAATATCCAACCGATGCCGAACAGTCCCGCCGGAATGAAGGTGATGACCGAGGCAACACCTTCGCGCGACAGCCATGAACTGCGCCATTGTGAGAACGCCCGCCAGGCGCGTTCGGGGCGGCCGAGATGACCCGTCGAGGACAACAGGCCGGCCACGATCAGGCCGAGCGCCAGCCCCATGCCGATAAAGCCCAGCCAGAAATCGGGTGGGATGATCTGGAAGCCTCCGAGCGTGCCCAGCAGCGCGAGCAGGCCGTAGCCCGCGCCGGTGGCAGTGGTGAAGAAGACGACGGAGAAGGCTGGATGCATGGGTCAGTTCGAAAGCATGCGGTCGACCCAGCCGAGGAAACCGCCTTCGGCCCGCACCGGTTCCAATGCCGGCGCGGCCACCGATGCGGCGCGCGCGGTGTGGGCGCGTGGCGGCAAATATTTGTTGGTCGGGCGATAGCCGAGCTCAGGCATCAGGTCGACACCACCGCGCTCCGCCACCAGTTGCGAGACAGCCGACAGGGGATCGCCGAGATCGCCGAAATGCCGGGCGCTGGTCGGGCAGGCGGCGACGCAGGCCGGCACGCGGTCTTCTTCGGCCAGATTGTCATTGTAGATGCGGTCGACACACAGTGTGCATTTCTTCATCACCCCGACATCGGTGTCGAATTCGCGTGCTCCATAAGGACAGGCCCAACTGCACAATTTGCAGCCGATGCACTTGTCCTCGTCGATCAGCACGATGCCGTCCGAAGCCCGCTTGTAGGAGGCGCCGGTCGGGCAGACGGTGACGCAGGCCGGCGTCTCGCAATGCAGGCAGGAGCGCGGGAAGTTCACCGTCCGTCCGCCCATCTCGGTGGTGTGCTCATAAGCGTGCACGCGGTTGAACCAGACGCCGTCGACATGGCCGCCATAGGGATCGATGTCGGTCAGCGGCGCCATGTGGCCGCCGGTGTTCCATTCCTTGCAGGCGGTGACACAGGCCTGGCAGCCGACGCAGGTATCGAGG
>NZ_RZQE01000765.1:0-1876 GCF_004022955.1 Mesorhizobium sp. M7A.F.Ca.US.002.01.1.1
GGAGGAGCGGAACCGGGGCCTGTCGGTCTGCGGATGGCGTGGTCATGGCGTCTGTCCCTGCCAAAGCGGCAATCCGCTTTCTCTGGCGAAGTCTCTATCTTCCGCGTAGATGGGCTCGCCTCTTCTCGCCACCCGCCGAAGCAAATCCGCATCTTCGTCGGCATGATATCGGAAGGCGTTTCGGCTATCGTATCCATGCCCGGCCTGAGACAGGGAAAACCCGCTGACCACAACCGGAGCGAAGCCGGCGAAACGCGCAAGCATGACAGCGAAAGCCCCCGTGGAGATGTTCCGGTGCCAGCCGCGGGATACGTGAAATTTGCCGCTAAGCCGCCAGACGATGTTGGCAAGCTGCCACCTGGTAAGCGCCTGCAAGGTCTCGTAACGATAATCGAAGGTGCGACAGCCGGCTTTCAGCTTGTCCTCCACGTCAGGCCAGATCGGGACGATCAGATGCTTTGCCTGCCGCCCTTTTAGCAAGTCACGCTTGTAGAAGTCCTGCTCACCTTGGCCAACCAGAATGCCGCGACGCATCAGCGCCATATCAGGAGCGGCGAGGCCAAAGGTTTCCGCCAAAATCTGGGAAGCGTTGACGGTTATAAGCGCCCAACCGGCATCATGTCCGTACGGGAGGCGAAAATTCGGCGCCGATCCCATGACCAAGGCGGGACCCGTGAGCCTGGGCAAGCGGAGGATGGGCTTTGAGAGCACGGGCAAGAGATCCGAAAGCGGAGGTTTCATGCGGGGATCTGAACCGCATTTTCCTCAAACGCACGCAGAATGCTTTCTTCTCGGCTCCACAATTCGTCCCATTGTGTGGCGCCCGACCAACCGGCAAACCAGGGACCGCCGAGCGTGTAGTGCGCCAGCGACACCTCGGCGGGGTCGAGTTCGGAAGCCGACGCCCCTACGAGGTAGTTCCATGCCAGAGGCAACTCCCCGATCTCATGATCCTCGAGCCATTTGAAGGCGTGGAGGTCACGTCCGGGCCACGTATTAAGCATTTCGTTCGTCAGTCGTTTGTTGGCGGGATGGTCTAGATTCCACAAAACGACCGACGACCAGTTCTTGCGCCGATAGAACGTCTGCGTTTGTCCGTCCATCTTGACGGCTTCAGACTCGCGTTGCCTGTGCTTAACCGCCATGATCGCGTAGGAAGGATCGACCAGGTCGAGCAGCTTGACGGGATCCTGCAGAAAAAGAACGTCACAATCGCAGAACATGGCCCAGCCGCCTTGCCGCATAAACGGAACGGCAAAGCGCGATATGGCAAACTCGGTCGCCATCGGTGCCTCGGAGATCGGGCACCAGAGCCTACCGTCACGTACCTCCATCGGTCGCTTCATGATTCCTTGGGCTTCAAGGTCTTTGAGCACCAGTGGGTGGATCTGCAACGGCGTGCTTGTCCGGCGGAAGGCGCTCCATCGCGCCACCTCGAGGACTCGGGCTTCGCGTGGGTCGTACCCGATGTAGATTGGCATCATAGTGTAACTCTGCAGTTGGAAGTGAGTTTGCCCGAATTATGCAAGGTTGCGCGGCTGGCGGTAGACCCCAGGTAAATGGATCAACCCGCCGCGATGGCGATCGTGCAAGGCCAGAGCGCCACAGTCGGGATATTGTTGCAGTCAGGCCGGAGTCAAGCAACCGTGAGCGACGGTATTTCGTTTGGCTCGACGGAACATTGGCCGGGCCGGGGCCCAAATAAAGCGAACAGATGTTATCGCGCTCGCTAGCTCCTTTTCCGTGAATGGCTTGCTGAGAATTTTGATGTCGCGAGTCCCCGGGAGTTCGGCGTAGCCCGTTGCTATAATGACGGGTACGTTCGGCCACTGGCCTTTGATCGTATTCGATAGCTGCAGGCCCGTCATCTTCGGCA
>NZ_RZQE01000766.1:0-1875 GCF_004022955.1 Mesorhizobium sp. M7A.F.Ca.US.002.01.1.1
GTACCGGCGCCGCATCGCCGCCTCGGACGAAGCCGATGAGGCCCGCGCCGAGGCGCGTGAAGCCGGAAGGCTGGAGCTCGAATTGAGATTTGCGGGCATCGAAGCCGAGCGCGAAGCCGTGCGCGCCATGTTTCGCAGCGGCGAGATCAACGACCATACGTCGCAGGCGCTGTTTACCGAGATCACGCTCACCGAGGCATTGCTGAGGGGCCGGAAGGCGAGGAAATAACGACGCGCGGGCCTGGCTGGCGCAATCCGGCCAGCAAATTTCGCGTGGCAAACGTGGCGGGGCGGAAACAACTGTGTTAATGGCGCCGCGTGCAGGTTGCCCAAAAGTGTACAGCGGTTTGGGCAACGACATGCATAAACAAAATTGCCCCCGAACCCCGAGGATTTCAGGCCATGGCAACAGCAGCGGCAGTGTCGAACAAATTCGAATCCTTCTTCGAAACCACGCTGGCCGACGCCGATCCGGAGATTTTCGGCGCCATCCGCAACGAACTCGGCCGCCAGCGCCACGAGATCGAGCTGATCGCCTCGGAAAACATTGTTTCCCGCGCGGTGCTTGAGGCGCAGGGCTCGATCATGACCAACAAATATGCCGAGGGCTATCCGGGCAAGCGCTACTACGGCGGCTGCCAGTTTGTCGACGTGGCCGAGGAACTGGCCATCGAGCGCGCCAAGAAGCTGTTCGGCTGCAACTTCGCCAATGTCCAGCCGAATTCCGGCAGCCAGATGAACCAGGCCGTCTTCCTGGCGCTCTTGCAGCCGGGCGACACGTTCATGGGCCTCGACCTCAATTCCGGCGGCCATCTGACCCACGGTTCGCCGGTCAACATGAGCGGTAAATGGTTCAAGGTCGTCTCCTATGGCGTGCGCCAGGACGACCATCTGCTCGACATGGATGCCATCGAGAAGACCGCGCATGAAACCAAGCCGAAGCTGATCCTGGCCGGCGGCACCGCCTATTCCCGCGTCTGGGACTGGAAGCGTTTTCGCGAGATCGCCGACGCGGTCGGCGCCTATCTGATGGTCGACATGGCGCACATCGCCGGGCTGGTCGCCGGCGGCGTGCATCCGTCGCCGCTGCCGCATGCCCACGTCGTGACGACCACGACGCACAAGTCGCTGCGCGGCCCGCGCGGCGGCATGATCCTGTGCAATGACGAGGACATCGCCAAGAAGATGAATTCGGCGGTGTTCCCCGGCCTGCAGGGCGGCCCGCTTATGCATGTCATCGCCGCCAAGGCGGTTGCCTTCGGCGAAGCGCTGAAGCCAAGCTTCAAGGTCTATGCCGAGAGCGTCGCCGCCAACGCCAAGGCGCTCGCCTCCAGCCTCAAGGAAACCGGTCTCGACATCGTCTCCGGCGGCACAGACAACCATCTGATGCTGGTCGATTTGCGTCCGAAGAACGCCACCGGCAAGCGCGCCGAGGCGGCGCTGGGCCGCGCCAACATCACGTGCAACAAGAACGGTATTCCGTTCGACCCGGAAAAGCCTTTTGTCACCTCGGGCGTGCGTCTCGGCACCCCGGCCGGCACCACGCGCGGCTTCGGCCAGGCCGAATTCCGGGAGATCGGCAAGCTGATCGCCGAAGTGCTGGATGGTCTCAAGGTCGCCAATTCCGACGAGGGCAATGCCGCCGTCGAAGCAGCGGTCAAGGCCAAGGTCGTGGCGCTGACCGATCGCTTCCCGCTCTATCCCTATCTCGGCTGACGCGATAGGAAGTTTTGCCGCCTGCTGCAACGACAAGCGTCGTTTCAGCAGGCCGGGGCGACCGGCAGGAGCCTTGATGATGCGACCATTTCGTTTCGCCGACCTTGGCGCCGTTGGCGCTCTGGCTGCTTTGATCGCCGGGCCTTTCCCCGGCAACGC
>NZ_RZQE01000767.1:0-1873 GCF_004022955.1 Mesorhizobium sp. M7A.F.Ca.US.002.01.1.1
TGGTGCCCGACATGACCACCAGCATCGAAGCCACGGCGGCCAATGAGCGGCAGCTGGTCTCGATCCCCCTGAGCGCACTGGCCGAGCAAGGCACCCAATCGATCGTCTGGACCGTCGATCGTGGCGCCGACACCGTTCATGCTCGTCCGATCAAGGTTGCCGAGTTCGCCGCCGATGGCGTGCGTGTCGCGGAGGGTTTGAAACCCGGCGATGTCGTGGTCGCCGCCGGCACGCAATTCATGACCGAGAACCTCAAGGTGAAGCTCGCCGGTGATACGGCGCTGCAATCGGCATCCGCGGCGGACGGCGACGCCAAGCAGGTGCGCTGACGACAGACAACCGGCTGCGCGTTCCCGCAGTCGCTGGTTTCCGGGCGGCAGGCGCCCGACCGAGACGCTCGATTGATGTAACCCCCACATCGATTTCGCGTCCCACCGCGATGAGTGCTTCTCCGCTGGGAGAGCCTTGCCGCCCGGAAGCCACTACGAACCCTCGATTTTGTTGCGCTAGATAGATGGACCAGCGTCGATGACCAATTCCACGGAAGAGAAGCGGCCCTTCAACCTGTCGCGCTGGGCAATCGGCCATCCCGCCATTGCGCGGTTCCTGTTCGGCCTGATCATCATTTCCGGCGCGCTCGGCCTGATGCGCATGGGCCAGAAGGAAGATCCCGATTTCACCTTCCGGGTCATGGTCGTCCAGGCGATCTGGCCGGGCTCCTCGATCCAGGAGATGGAAGACCAGGTCGTCAACAAGATCGAACGCAAGCTGCAGGAAACGCCGCATCTCGATTTCGTGCGCTCCTTTACCCGCGCCGGCAGCGCCATCATCACCGTGCAGATCAAGGGCGACACCAACACTGCCGAGGTGACCGACGCGTTCTACCAGGTGCGCAAGAAGGTCGGTGACATTGCCGGTGACTTGCCGCAAGGTCTGCTCGGCCCCTATTTCAACGATGAATTTGGCGACACCTTCATCACCCTGCATTCGATCAGCGGCGACGGCTTCAGCTATCCCGAGCTGAAGAAGTTCGCCATCCAGGCGCGCGACATGCTTTTGACGACGCCCGGCGTCGAGAAGGCCGTTATCATCGGCGACCAGCCTGAAAAGCTCTATATCGACGTCTCGTCCAAGGCCCTGGCCGAACGCGGCCTGACGCTGACCGATCTGCAGAATGCGATCAAGGGACAGAACAATGTCGACCCGGCCGGCTCCGTCGATACCGGCACCAACTCGGTGCGCATTTCCGTCGAGGGCGATGTCGGCAAGGTCGAGGATATCAGGAACCTGCGCCTGCGCGCCGGCGGTCAGGTCACGAGGCTGGGCGACATCGCCACGGTGAGTTCGGGGTTGCAGGATCCGTTCCAGCGAAAGTACCGCTTCAACGGCCACGACAGCGTGCAGTTGGGCGTCGTCATGGCCAAGGGCTTCAAGGTTACCGATGTCGGCAAGGATGTCGAGGCCACCTACAAGCGCTTCGAAGAGGCGCTGCCCTACGGCGTTGCGGTCGACCAGATCTCCGACCAGCCGGGCGTCGTCACCGATGCGGTGGCGGAGTTCATGCATGCGCTTGGCGAAGCGTTGCTGATCGTGCTCGTCGTCTCGTTCCTGTCGATCGGTTGGCGTTCCGGCCTGGTCATCGCCATCGCCATCCCGCTGGTGCTGGCCGCGACCTTCGCCATCATGTACGAGCTCGGCATCGACCTGCAGCGCATCTCGCTCGGCGCGCTGATCATCGCGCTCGGTCTTCTGGTCGACGACGCGATGATCGTCGTTGAGATGATGGAGCGCAAGCTGGAGGAGGGGATGGTCAAGGTCGAGGCGGCGAGCTTCGCCTATTCCTCGACCGCCTTCCCGATGCTGACCGGCACGC
>NZ_RZQE01000768.1:0-1865 GCF_004022955.1 Mesorhizobium sp. M7A.F.Ca.US.002.01.1.1
GCCATCAAGCGCGTAGACGTCGTCGCGGAACTGCACCACGCCCGGACCGGTCGACCAGGCCGAGAGATAGAGGAAGTGGACCGGCACCGGATTGGTGACCTGGATCGGCGTGTTTTCACCGGTCTTGATCGCCGCCTCGAAATGCTGGCGGTCCCAGCCGGGCGTGTCGCGCAGGATCCAGGTGACGAGGTCGCGCACATTCTGCACGCGCACGCAGCCCGAGGAATCGAAACGCAACATCTTGCCGAACAGGCTCTGCTGCGGCGTGTCGTGCATGTAGACGCCGTCAGGGCTCGGGAAATTGATCTTCACCGAAGCCATGGCGTTTTCCGAGCCGGGATCCTGGCGGAACCGGTACTTGGCGGCGTCGTCGGTCGACCAGTCCACATTCATCGGATCGACTTCGCTGCCATCGGGCGCGAACAGGCGGATGTGGCTGTTCTTGAGATAATCGGGATTTTTCCGCATCAGCGGAATGATGTCCTTGCGCACGATCGAGACCGGCGCGTTCCAGTATGGATTGACGATGATCTCGGTGATCTTGGAATTGACGATCGGCGTCTGGCGATCGATCTTGCCGACGATCGCGGTGTGGCGAAGCACGACGCGGTCGTTCTCGACCGCTTCGACCTGGGCTGCCGGAATGTCGACCAGCACGTAGCGGCTGCCCAGCGTGCCGGCCTTCTCGCGCAGCCGCTGCAGATTGGTCTGCAACTGGCCAAGCCGGATCTGCGCCGAAACGTTCATCGCCGCATAGGTGTATTTGCCCATCGAGCCATCAGCCGGCAGGCCGTGACGCAGTTGGAAGCGCTTGACTGCCGAGTCGACATAGGAATCGAAAGCCGTCGAAATGCCGGCGCTCTGCGACAGGTCGCCGGAAACCATCAGCCGCTTGCGCAACGGCACCACATCGGGATCATCGACGCCAAGCTGCAGCTTCTTGGTCGCGGGAACCTCGACCCAGCCACCCTGCCCGACAATGTTCTGGTATTGCCCGACCGCCTGTTCCGTGAAGGCAACGGTCTGCGGGCTGAAGATCGGCAGCGTCGAGGCCACCTTGCCACCCTCGCTGGCGCGGGCGTCGAACTGGTCGTCCCAATTGCCGCGCGCCGAGGATTTCAGGATATCACCGATCACATCCTGCGCATTGGCGCCGCCGGCGACCACCGCGGCTGCGAGCGCGGAGGCTCCGGACAGGAAAAAACGACGGCTGGTTTTCATGGACGTTCCAGACATTGGTAGCAGTTCGATCACTTGCTGCGTTGATCACCGGGCGATCTCGCCCGCACTGTAAAATTGGCAATCTTAACAATTAGCCAACCATGGTCCGTATCAGCTTGGTGTGACAATGCACAGGCGCGATACGGGCTGCGGGTGAACGCATGGCCTTCACCACAGCATCACTGCCATTCTCGGTTCCATTGGAATATGGCGGCAACGTGGCCTTGCGGCCAAATCCGACCGGCCAGCATTCCGAAAAGAACGGACCGTGCTTTTTGGGTATCGATCGGCGATCGACCACGCGGTGCAATGACCAGCCAAATCAAAGAAAGGCCGATGCCTCTCGGCACCGGCCCTGACTGAAGGTCGATATTTCGGCCGCGCTTCTGTGGCGCGGGCCGGATCCGATGCGGCGGATGTCTTACATCCTTACATCCGGTAGGCGATGGTGTCGTTCCAGAAGCGGTCGAGCCGCTGCAAAGCGCGGTTCATCTGCTTGAACTCATCGGTGTTGATGCCGCCGACCTGTTCGATCGAGCCGACATGACGCTCATAGAGGCCGGCGACGACCTCGGCCACCTCATTGCCCTTCGGCGTCAGCGAGACACGGACCGAACGGCGGTCGATGCGCGAGCGCTGATGGT
>NZ_RZQE01000769.1:0-1863 GCF_004022955.1 Mesorhizobium sp. M7A.F.Ca.US.002.01.1.1
GTGTCGATGCCGGATTTTGAAACCAGCTGTTCTGCCGCGTCGTACGGCTTGCAACTCTCAGGCGTGACCGCGCCAGAGGCGATAGAGCACGCACCTAGCTTGCGTGCTTGTGCTGCTTAGCTGCGCAACGCCCCCGGGGGCGATGGGAACCGTCTGCGGCGATCCATGCTTCGGTGGGCTTGCAGCTCGCTTAGTCAAAGCGCTTCTCTGGGTAGGCACAGGGCGATCCGACCAACGGACAAGCGACGGCAGGACGAGAAATCGATGCTGCCGTCCAGTCCCGCCAGAATTGCCGCACGACAGGCAATGTAACGCGTGAAAGGCGTTTGAAACGTCACATTCGGCTATATGAGAATGAACGCCCCGATAAGAAGCGCGCCAAGCCCGATCGCGACGACAAGCCGTGTGGTGAGATCCATCAGGTCAATTTCCTTATTGCCAACTCTAACGTCTCGAGTTGGACGAGACCTTCCGTACGGAATCGTCGGTCCACGCCAATTGCCTCCGCGCCGGGAGAGAACCATGTCGGCAGCTTTGCCGGAGCAGAAACCCGTTGCGCCGCTGCCCTGCCCGGCGGCTATCATGAAACCAGCACATTCCGGAACTGCCAGGGATCGGATGTGTCGATGTCCTCCGGGAAGAGCCCAGGCCGGCCATCCAGAGGCGTCCAGTCCGTATAGACACCAACGAGAGAGCCAAGATAGGGCTTCTGGATCTCCAGGCAGCGCCGGAAGTCCAGATCTTCAACTTCCACGATGCCGGCCTCGGGGTTTTCAAGCGCCCAGACCATGCCTGCGAGCACAGCCGACGTGACCTGAAGCCCAGTAGCATTGTGATGGGGCACGAGCTGTCGTGTCTTCAATCGCGAGCTGCGAACCGTACCAAAACGCGTTTCTTGAATGGCCCTAAAGAAGCACGCCAAGTTCATCTATCCCGTCGACGATATGCGCGAAAGTTGTTGGACGCCTTCGCCGCCGAGGCTGCCATTAGGGGTGTTCGGCGGATCTGGGTGCAGAGCCACGATTTCCAGGCGCCAGGATTGTATGAAAAGGCCGGTTTTGTGCGTGTAGCTGAGTTTGCAGATTGGCCGGAGGGACACTCCAACGTTATTCTCTGCAGAACCCTGGAAGCCACGACGGCAACTCCATGACCACCATTTAGCGCAGGTAGCTGACGCGGACGCACTACCCGATATCGAACAGTCGGAGGGTGACGCTTACCGCGAAGTTGCGGAGCTGGCCTGGATTGCCGATGACGAAAACCAAACCGTCGAGCGTCACCGTGAACTTATCGCCAAGGGCACGTGCTGGGTAGCGGTGGAGCAGGATGGCCGGACGGTCGCATTCCTGAGCGCGGAGATCCAGGACGACACATTGCACATCTGGGAACTAGCTGCGCGCCTTGACCGACAACGCTCAGGTATCGGACGCGCCTTGCTCGAAAAGGCAATCACAGATGCGAGGAGCGCCGCCTTGTCGCGATCACCCTGACAACGTTTCGGGATGTGATCTGGAACGCGCCTTTCTATCAGAAGCTGGGCTTTCAGGTGCTGGGCGAGACGCATGCGGGAGACCGGCTTCGTCAAATACTGCGTCGGGAGATCGAACACGGGATGCCGGCAAGCAGGCGCTGCGCCATGCGCCTCATTCTCGGCTAGACGGAAATTGGCTAAAGTGATGGACAAAACCCTTGCTCTGGCAATGCCCGAATTTCGACCGGCTCTGATCGGCTGAGCTGGAAGGTTGATATCGCAGGCTAAAGAGCGTTGAAAAGCTGGCTCGGGCGGACCAATTTACATTGCGAAGAAGATTTTTCGCTATCCGGGAATAAAACGCCGCCCGCCCTGGTCTTCCATGCATACGC
>NZ_RZQE01000076.1:0-17934 GCF_004022955.1 Mesorhizobium sp. M7A.F.Ca.US.002.01.1.1
GTGCAGGTTGACCAGCTGGCGGCCTTCGGTTGCGCCGAACAGATGCGCCGGGAAGGTCACGGCCTGAAGCGCGAACAAAGCCGCCAGCGCCGCCGTGCCGCGAAAGATCAGATTGCCGAGCGGGATACGGCGCGCCTCGACGGCTTCGCCGCGCGTCAGCCAAACCGCGATCAGCGCGCCGCCGCAATTGGCGCCGAGGATGAAGAACAGACCGACCTCGACCGGCAAGACGCCTTGCGCGGCAAGCGTGACGAACAGCAGGATCGCCGCGACGCTGGAGTGGATCAGCCATGTGAACAGGGCAGCGGCGGCAAAGGCGGTGAAATAGTCCGCGCGCAGATAGGAAATCACCAGTGGCAGCAAGGTGCTCTGCCGCATCGGTGCGGTCGCCTCGCCGATCATATGCAGCGACAACAGGACGAAGGCGACCCCCATCAGGATTCGCCCGCTATGCCTGATGCCAGCCACTTCGAACTTCAGGGCCATCGCGCCGCCGACCAGGATCAGCGCCGGCACAAGCCAGCTGAGGTCGAACGACAGCACCTGCACGACCAGGGCGGAACCGAGATCGGCGCCCAGCAGGATCGCCAGCCCGGCCGACACCGAAACCATGCCGCTGGCGGCAAACCCGGCCGCCAGGATAGCGACGGCGGTCGAGCTCTGCAGCAGCACGGCAAGCACGGTGCCGACACCGGCCGATCTGATCCGCTCACCCCGGGCTTGCCTCAGGGCATCACGCAAAGCGAGCCCGCAGGCCCGCTCGACACCCTGGCGCACCATATGCACGGCCCAGAGCAGCAGCATGACCGCACCCGCCAGATGCAGCAGGATGATGGAAAATTGCATGGCGACGCCTCCGGTGCCAACGGCCGGCAGGGATGTCGACCCATGCTCAGGCTGAGGGTCGGCAAAACATAAGTCAAATCGTTCCTTTCGATCTTTTCCTAAGCAATCCTTATGATAAGATGTCGGCGATTTCAGAAGTGTCGGAGGCACGGGAGATGCGCTACGTCCAGTTGCGAGCCTTTCACCAGGTGGCCATCTGCGGTGGCTTTTCTCGCGCCGCCGAGGCGCTCTTCCTGACCCAGCCGGCGATCTCGGACCAGGTGCGCAAGCTCGAGGAAGAGTATGATGTGCTGCTGTTCAACCGGAACAAGAAGCAGGTCACGCTGACCCATTCGGGCCAGAAATTGCTCGAAATAACCCACCGCATGTTCGATACCGAGCAACAGGCGCTCGAACTCCTGACGGAGTCCCGCGCCCTGCGTTCCGGCACGCTGCGCATCGTCGCCGATGCCGCACATCATCTGCTTCATATTCTCGGCAGCTTCCGGGCCCGCTACCCCGGCGTGCAGGTTTCGGTGCGCGCCGGCAACACCGAGACGGTGATCAGCAGCCTCTACAGCTACGATGCCGATATCGGCGTGCTGGGCGAGGTGCCGACGGGGCGCGATTTCGAGGTGCTGAAACTCAACTCGACGCCGATCATCGCGTTTGCATCCGTCGACCACCCGCTGGCCGCGAAAAAGTCGCTCACCCTCAAGCAGCTCGCGCAGGAATCACTGGTCATGCGCGAGCGTGGATCGAAGACGCGTCAGAAACTCGAAGATCTCGCAGCCGCCTCGAAAATCGAATTGAGGCCGGCGATCGAAGCCGAGGGCCGCGAAGCCGTCCGCGAGATCGTCGCCTCGGGCGCCGGCATCGGCTTTGTCTCGGCGGCCGAATTCGGCCAGGATTCGCGGCTGGTGCCGATCACCATCGATGCTCCCGAGACCCTGATGGACGAGGCGTTGATCTGCCTGCGTGAACGCAGCGGCGGCAAACTGGTGCGGGCTTTCCTGGATATGGCGCGCTCGATGTCGGCGGATTAAGCGGCGGCCCTGATCTCCACCGCATCAGCCTTCACCCGCTCCGACTTCGGATCGTAGGGGCTGCGCAGATGTGCTGTCGCGGCATGGCGAACGCCGGCAAGGTCGATCTCGAAACGACCACCGGTGAGAAATGCAGCGTCGACGCCCGCCTCGTTCTCGATCAGGCCGAGCGCCACCGAGCGGCCAAGCGTGTGGCCGTAGGCGGCCGAGCGGACTTCGCCGACCGGCTTGCCGTCGCGCAGGATCAGTTCGCCGCCCCACAGCATCGGCTCGGCATCATCGAGCGTGAACAGCACGATGCGTCTTGCCGGTGCTGCCGATGGCTTCGTCTCAACCAGCGCGTCGCGGCCGATAAAGTCACCTGGCTTGTCCATCGCCACGGCGAAGCCAAGCCCGGCCTGCCAGGGGTCGATATCAGGCGTCAACTCCCTGCCCCAGGCGCGAAAACCCTTTTCGATGCGCAAGGCATCGAGCGCGTAGTAACCGGCGTCCAGCAGACCGAATTCACGGCCCGCCTCATGCAACGCCTCATAGACGCCGACGGCGAATTCTGTCGGCACGATCAGTTCCCAGCCCAGTTCGCCGACATAGGTCATACGGTTGGCATAGGCGGTGGCATAGCCGATATCGATCTCGCGGATGGTGGCGAAGGGAAAGCCGGCGTTGGAAAGATCGGCCGAGGAGAGTTTGCCCAGCAGATCGCGTGATCGCGGTCCCATCAACGCCAGCACCGCGTAGGACGAGGTGACGTCGGTCACGATTGCATGCGCGTCGGACGGAATGTTTTTGACGATCCAGTCGGCATCGTGGACAGCTTGTGCGGACCCGGTGACGATGAGGAATTTCTCCGCGCCGAGCCGCATAACGGTGAGATCGCTCTCATAGCCACCGCGTGCATTGAGCACGCCCGTGTAAACAGACGTACCGTCCGGTACGTCAATATTTCCGGCGCAGATCCAGTTGAGAACGGCGCAGGCATCGCGGCCCTGCACGAGGAGCTTGGCGAAAGAGGTCTGGTCGAAGATGGCGACGGCTTCGCGTGTCGCCTTCATTTCGCGCTTGACCGCCTCGTGCCAGTTCTGGCGGCCGAAGGCATAGTCGTTCTCGGTCTTCTCTCCCGGTGCCGCGAACCAGTTGGCCCGCTCCCAGCCCATCTTGGAACCGAAGCAGGCGCCCTTGGCGGCGAGCCGGTCGTAGAGCGGCGAGCGGCGGAACGGCCGCGCCGTGTCCAGTTCACGGTTCGGCCACGGCATGGCGTAATGCAAGCCGAGCGTTTCCTTGACACGGTCATGCAGCCAGCGCGGATTGTTGTTGAAGGAGGCGAAACGCCTGATGTCGACCGGCCACAAATCCATGGTCGGCGCGCTGTTGACGATCCATTCCGCCAGCGCCCTGCCCGCGCCGCCGGCGCTGGCGATGCCCATGGAGTTGAAGCCGGCGCCGACATAGAAATTCTTCAGTTCCGGCGCCTCGCCGAGGAGAAAATTGTTGTCCGGCGTGAAGCTTTCGGGACCGTTGTAGAATTTCTTGACCTCGGCCTCGGCCAATTGCGGCACGCGGACCAGCGCGTTTTCCATCAAAATCTCGAACTGATCCCAATCGTCCGGCAACAGCGCGAACTCGAAATTTTCGGGAATGCCATTCATGCCCCACGGCTTGGCGTGCGGCTCAAAGCCACCCATGACCAGGCCGCCGACCTCTTCCTTGAAATAGATGAACCCGTCGGGGTCGCGCATGACCGGCAGGTCCGGATGCACGCCCTCGATCCTGCCGGTAACGATGTACATGTGCTCGGCCGAATGCAGCGGCACCGAGACGCCGCACATCAGCCCGACCTTGCGCGCCCACTGGCCGGCGCAATTGACGACGATCTCGGCGGCAATGTTGCCGCGGTCCGTCTCGACACCGCAGGCGACGCCGTTCTTCACGCTGATGCCGGTGACCTTGACCCGCTCGAAAATTTTCGCGCCGCGATTGCGCGCACCCTTGGCCAGCGATTGCGTGAGATCGGTCGGATTGGCCTTGCCGTCGCCCGGCAGCCAGACGGCTCCGACCAGATCGTCGGTCGCCATGACCGGCCATAGATCGGCCGCCTCCTTCGGCGAAATCACGTCGATCTCGACGCCTTGGGCGCGAGCCGATGCGGCCGTGCGCTTCAGCACCGTCATGCGGTCGGCGGTCCGCGCCACCGACAGCGAGCCACAATTCTTCCAACCGGTGGCGAGCCCGGTCTCGGCCTCCAGCTCGCCATAGAGCTGCGTGGAGTATTTGATCAGGCTGGTCATGTTGGAATGACTGCGCAACTGGCCGACAAGCCCTGCGGCGTGCCAGGTGGTGCCACCGCTGAGTTGCCCCTGTTCGAGCAGCACGACATCGGTCCAACCGAGCTTCGTCAGATGATACGCGACCGAGCAGCCAATGATACCGCCGCCGACGATGACGACGCGCGCTTGCGTAGGGAATTCGTTTGCCATGGGACATCCTGCCGTTTTGACACCGGTTGGATCATAGCAGCCGAATTCCAAATATCAACACAAAATACCACAAAATATCACATCAAAGAGGCAACCATCAGCTCAGGCCCTTTGCGCGCAAGCGCTTCAGCGATGTCAGCCTGCGGTTTCGCGTCGACGATCACGCCGGCGGCGCGTTGAAAATTCGGAATCCTGAGCGGCGTCAGCTTTGCGAACTTGCTGCTGTCGAGAACGAAGTAGGTTTTGGCGGCAAGCGCGATCATGCGGCTGCGCTGTTCGGCGCCGGCGCGGGTGAAATCGGTCACCTCGCCGTCGGGCGACAGCGCGCCACCACCGAGGAAGGCGATGTCGACGCGAAAGCGCGACATGGCTTCGAGCATGTCGATGCCGGAGGCTGCTTCCTCGCCGGGATCGACTTCGCCACCCAGCACATGCACGCGCATGCCTGAGACGTGGCACAGCAGAAGCGCGATCTTCAGGCTCGCCGTGCAGATGGTGAGATCGCGCAGGTCGGCCATGGCTTGTGCGACGGCCAATGTGGTGGTGCCGGAATCGAGGAACACCACCATGCCGTCCTTTACAAGACCGGCGGCCAGCCTGCCGATCGCGGCCTTGCCTCCGGCATTTTCGTGGCTGCGCAAGCTCATTGCCGGTTCGCTCGGCTCGAAGCGGGCAGCGCCGCCATGGACAATGCCGAGCCGTCCCTTATCCGACAGCAGCTTCAGGTCACGGCGGATGGTTTCGCGCGAGACATCGAAGAACCCGGCCAGTTCGGCGACACTGACAGATCCCTGGGCGCCCAGCCGCCGCAGGATCTCTTCGTGGCGACGTGGAGCAAGGGCGCGCGCCGGCAGGCTGCTGTCGGGGGACATGATGATCCTCGGATCGAGTAGCGATGTTGCAATATGTGGCAGTGATCGTGCGCAGAGGCAACTCAAGCCATGTCGTCAGGATTTTCGCGACAGGCCATCTTCCCTGATCGCGCTGACCAGCGTCTCGCTTCCCTCGCGAAGATGCTGCCTCAGAATGCCTATGGCCCTGTCGCCGTCGCGCCACCGGCAGGCGGCCAGCAGATCGCGGTGCTCCGTCTGCGAGCGGCTGCGATAGTCCAGGTTCGACAGCAGGATGCGGACGTAGCGATCGGCGGCATTGTGGTGCGCCTCGATTAAGGCCAGCAATCGATTGTTGCCGCAGGCATCGTAGAGAGCCAGATGAAAGGCACGGTTCAGCGCGCCCCATCGGCCGACATTGCGCTCCGCGTCGATCTGATCGAGAACCTGTTCCGCCTCGTCGAGCCTGTCACCGGCGAGATTGGGAAGCGAAAGCCGCAACGCCTCGCATTCGAGCAATTCGCGCAGTGCATAGATTTCACTGATCTCGGCGCTGTCCATCCGGGCGACCTGCGCGCCTTTTGTCGGATGGATGGAAACAATGCCTTCGGCTTCCAATTGGCGAAGGGCGTCACGAATGGGCATGCGGCTGAAGCCAAACTGCTCGGCCAATTCGTCCTGGCGCAGCGAAGTGCCCGCCTTGATGGTGCCACTGGCAATCGCTTCGCGCAGGACATTGGCGACCTGTTCGGCCACGGTTCGCGGCCCCTGCATCACGCTTTCCGCAAATCCTGGCAATCGATGCTCCCGTTTGACGCGGGGCGCTCAGCCTAACGGAAACCCCTCTGCATGGATATATGTATGCCTGTATATGCACACGTTCGGCATCAATTGCCAGACTTGCCCGAATTCCTGCGCCAAGGCCTGATCTGCGTATTTTACCGGCGCTTCGCTTGCCTGGCGTCAGCCGCCGAAGCGCGGTTCCGCGACGCCCCTAACGCCAAGGCCTGATATGGCGAACAGGCTGCCGCGCAAAACGCCGTCGCCGGGAAAACGCGGCAGCGGCGGCTTGGCCATTGAGGTGACGTAGAGGGTGTCGAGCTTCGGTCCGCCGAACATGACGCTGGTGATCTTCTTGACCGGCATGTCGATGATGCGATCGATGCTGCCATCGGGCGCGTAGCGTACCAGCCTTCCGTCATAGACCAGCGCATTCCAGAGATAGCCCTCGGCATCGACGGTCGAGCCGTCCGCCGCACCGCCTCGGCTGGTGTCGACGCGCACGAAGGTACGCCTGTTGGTGGCGGCACCGGTGGCGATATCGTAGTCGTAGGCCCATATCTCGCCGGTCCAGGTATCGGCGAAATAGAAGGTGCGGTCGTCGGGGCTCCAGCATGGACCGTTGGAGCAGATGATGCCGGAATCGATCCGGGTGACGGAAAAATCCGGATCGAGCCTGTAGAGACCGCCGGACGGCCCCTCTTCCATCGTATCCATGGAGCCGGCGAAGAAACGGCCGCGCCGGTCGACCTTGCCGTCGTTGAGCCGGTTCATCGGCTTGTCCGGCTCGGGATCGTGGATCAGCGTCACCTCGCCCGTGGCGAAATCGAGCAGATGGAAGCCGCGCTGCAGCGAGACGACAGCGCCGCCGCCGTCCTTGCGCAGCGCCATTGAGCCGATCTTCATCGGCACGTCCCATGACCGGATCTCGCGCCCGTCGGCGGTCGCCCGAAACACGCGCCCGTCGAAGCTGTCGATCCAGTAGAGTCGTTCCTGTTCGACGTCCCACAGCGGTCCTTCGCCCAGTGTGGTCTTCACGTCCACCACGACTTCGATCTTCATGCCGTCCTCCTCCGTTTTGCGTCTCGCGGCGATTGCTCGGGCAGCCTCAGAAAGCGACCTTGTCCCCGCCTTTCAATGACAGGATTTCGCGTGCCTCGTCGGGCGTCGCCACCTCCATGCCGAGCCCTTCGATGATCTTGCGGGCCAGCAAGACCTGCTCGGCGTTCGACTTGGCAAGCTTGCCCTTGCCCGCCCACAGACTGTCCTCCAGCCCGACGCGGATGTTGCCGCCAAGGGCCGCCGATTGCGCGGCGATGCGCAGTTGGCTGGCGCCGGCGCCCAGTACCGACCACCGGAACTGGTCGCCGAACAGCCGGTCGGCAGTGCGCTTCATATGGGCAACGTCTTCTGGATGCGTGCCGATGCCGCCGAGCAGCCCGAACACCGACTGCACGAAGAAAGGCGGCTCCACCAGCCCACGGTCGGCGAAGTGGGAAAGGTTGTACAGATGGGCGATGTCGTAGCACTCGAACTCGAAGCGCGTGCCGTTGTCGTAGCAGGTCGCCAGAATGTACTCGATGTCCTTGAATGAGTTGCGGAAGACGAGGTCGCGCGTCGCTTCCAGATGCGGCTTTTCCCAATCGAACTTGAAGGTCTCGTATTTGTCGGCCAGGTGATAGAGCCCGAAATTGATCGAGCCCATGTTGAGCGAGGCGACTTCCGGCTTGAACTGGGCGGCCGGGCGCACGCGCTCCTCGACCTTCATGTAGGGGCTGCCACCGGTGGTGATGTTGATGGCGGCGTTGGTGCCTTGCTTGACGCGCGGCAGGAAGCGGGCGAAGGCCTCCGGCGTCTGGTCGGGCTTGCCGGTTTCCGGATCGCGGGCATGCAGATGCAGGATCGCGGCACCGGCTTCCGCCGCCGCGATCGCCTCCGAAGCGATCTGGTCGGGCGTGATCGGCAGATAGGGCGACATGGTCGGCGTGTGGATGGCGCCCGTCACCGCGCAGGTGATGATGACCTTGCCCCTGGTCTGTGCAGGTCCCGGCTTGCGACTGGTTTGCGTCATTCTCCAAACTCCTGATCCGATTTTCTCTTGTGGGCGGCGAGCGCCATGAGCCGGCGGTCACGCCACACCTGCCGGTCGCCTAGGCTTTGCTGTGGCAGTCGCTTGCGGCGATCAGCCTCGACCGTGTCGATGACCTTGCCGGCCCAGTCGACGCGCCGCTGCGTCTGGGGAAAGATGTTGGAATAGATGCCCTGATAGCGCTCGACATAGTCGCGCACGCCGCCGGGTGCATTGAGATCGATGGTCTCGAACGGCCCCATGAACGACCAGCGCAGCGCCAGCCCGTCGCGGATGCCGACGTCGACATCCTCGACACTGGCGTAGCCATCGGCGACAAGCCGGAAAGCTTCCTCAAGCAATGCGCCTTGCAGGCGATTCATGATGAAGCCGTCAAGCTCGTGCTGCATGACCAGTGGCGCGTGGCCGGCGTCGACGAGGAAGGCGCGGGTTCTCTCGACCGTCTCGGCCGAGGTCCACGGCGCCGGCACGATTTCGGCCGCCGGAATGAGATAGGGCGGGTTGATCGGATGCACGACCAGGCAGCGCTGCCGCCCTTGCAGATGGTCGGTGAATTTCGACGGCAACAGCGCCGAGGTGGAACTGGCGATGACTGTTTGGGGATCGGCAAGCGTGTCGATCAAGGAGAACACCTTGCGCTTCACCTCGAGATTCTCGGGCGTGTTCTCCTGGATATGCACGGCACCTGCCAACGCCTCTTCAAGCTCGGCGACAACGGAGATACGGTCAAGAACCTCACCGGCTTGCTGTCCCCGCAGAAGATCGTTCTGGGCGAGATCGCCGAGCACGCCGGCAATGTAGTCGCGGGCTCCACCTGTGGCAGTGGGCGACTGGTCCCACATCCGCACGTCATGGCCGGCGCGGGCGAAGCTGATCGCCCAGGCCCGTCCGATGAACCCGCTTCCGACGATCGCGACATTGGGCATGGTTTGTTCCTCAAAGTGTTTCGACGTTGCCGTCGACGCCGAGCGACTGGCCGGAAATGTTGATCCCCGCATCGGAGAGCAGGAAGGCGACCATCGACGCGACATCATAGGGGCTGGTCATGCGACGCAGCGAGATGTTCTGGAGATAGCGTCCGGTCATCTCCTCGTGGCTGACACCGACCTGCTTGGCGCGCGCCGAGATAACCCCTTCGATGCGGGGGCCCTCGATGATGCCGGGCAGGATGGCGTTGACCCTGATGGCGTGCGGCCCGAGCTCTTTGGCCAAGCTTTGCGTGAAACCGATGACACCGAACTTGGCCGCCGAATAGGGTGTGCGGAAGGCGTAGCCATGGCGGCCGGCGGCCGACGACATCGAGACGATCGAACCGCCGCCCGCCGCCTTGATCAGCGGCACCGCGCGCCGGGCGCACAGGAACTGGCCGGTCAGGCAGATGTCGATGCAGCGCCGCCAGTCCGCCGGATCGATCTCGTCGACACCGCCGGTCGGCCCGGCAATGCCGGCATTGTTGATCAGCGCATCGAGCCCGCCGAGTTTTTTCTCGACCGCCTCGAACAGACGGTCGACGTCCTCGTCGCGCGAGACGTCGGCCTTGACCGCCGCGACCAGGTCGATCTTGCTGGGAGCAGCGGCCAGCGCCTCATCGGAAACGTCGCAGACGACGATGCGGGCGCCGAGGCGTGACAGCGTGTCGGCTATGGCAAACCCGATGCCGCCTGCGCCCGCCGTCACCAGCACGCGCTGGCCTTTCAGCCCGGTCAAAAATTCGTCCGCCGATGCCGGCGCCCTTGTGCTCATGGTCATGTCCTTCTCATTGCAGCCGCCGTTCGCGCAGCGCCATGACGGCGCCCAGAACGACCAGTCCGTAAAGAATTGCCCTCGTGGCATAGGGAAGCGTGGTGCCGGCGAGCAGCATCTGCAGTGCCGTCAGCAACAACACGCCGCCGAGCATGCCGAGATAGTGGCCGCGCCCGCCGGTGATCAGCGCGCCGCCGACCACCACCACGGCGATCGACGGCAAGAGATAGTCGTCGCCCATGCCGAGGCTCGCCTGACCCGAAAAGCCGGTCAGCATGACGCCGACAACAGCCGCGCAGACGGCCGAAAGCATGTAGACCAGGATGAGCGTGCGCTCGACGCCGATGCCCGACAAGCGCGCCGCGCGCAGCCCGTTGCCGATGCCGTAGACGCGCCTTCCGAACGGGGTGCGGCCAAGCAGGAGTACCGCTGCGACGACAAAGACGACCATCAGCAGCACGATTGGAGTCAGCAGGCCGGCGAGCTTGGCCGTCATGACCCAGCGCAGCATCGGCGAGGAAAACCCGGCCGGCGTTCCCTGCGAATAGAGCAGCGCACAGCCTTGCAGAATGCCGTTGGTGGCGAGCGTCATGACGATCGGCGAGATGCCGAGATAGACGATGCCGAAACCATTGGCGAAGCCGATGGCGCAGGCCATCACCAGGACGACCGGCAAGGCGTAGACAAGGGCGGCGTCTGAGCCGTTGACCATGCCCGCCAGGATGATGCCGGAGATGCCGATCGTCCACGGCACGGAGAGATCGAGGCCTCCGGTCAGGATGACGGTCCCCTGCCCGAGCGCCAGGACGGCTAGGAAGGAGGATAGCACCAGCAGCGAATTCCAGTATCCCGGATTGAGGATGGCGCGGCCGAGCCAGATCTGGGTGACGAGCACGATGAGCAGCAGGCAGACATAGGCCGGCAGCGCATAGCGCAGCGTTTCCGCATTGCGCAGATGGAAGGCAGGGCGCGGCGATGCCGGACTGCGCTGGGCATGGGCTGGCTCGGCGATCTTGAGACGCCGGTCCACGCGCTCGAGCTGGGAGGGCAATATGCCGGCGCGCCAGGCGGCAAACCGGGCACGCGCGGCGCGCAATTGCACGGCAAGCACCGATGCATGCGAGATCGAGCCGGCAAGTGCCGCCAGCACCAGAATGGTGCCTTCGGCAATGGTCGCATAATAGGCCGATACGTTGAGCACCAGCAGGATGTTCACCACGATCATCAGGATAAAGGCGCCGAAGACAGAGCCCACCGGGCCGCCCTGCCCGCCACCGAGGCGCGTGCCGCCGACGACGACCGCCGCGAACATCGACAAGAGCAGCGGATTGCCGACCAGCGGATCGCCGCTGCCGGTCTGGGCGCTGATGAACACGCCGGCAAGGCCATAGCAGCCGCCGGCGATAACATAGACGGCAAAGCGCACCAGAACGACATTGATGCCGACGGAAGCGGCCGACTCCGGATCGCTGCCAACCGCGTAGAGTGCTGTGCCGAAGCGGGTTCCCTTCAGCCAGAACCAGGCGAGCAGGACGACACCGATCACCACCAGCGGCATCGGCAGCCAGCCGGCGATCGCGTCGCCGAGATAGAAGGTGCCGAGATCGGTCGACACGAAGCCGCCGGGCTTGTCCATCACCAGCAGCGTGACGCCTTGCAGGATGAACATGGTCGACAGCGTCACCACGATCGGCTGCATGCGCAGCACCGCGATGAAGAAGCCGTTGAAGGCGCCCACCGCCATGCCGACGCCGATGCCGACGGCCGTCCACAGGAGGATGCTTGCGCCCGGCGCCATCGGATCCATGCTCGATGCCAGCACGGCATTGACGAGCGATATCACCGCGCCGGCGGACAGGTCGAAGCCGCCCGACAGGATCACGATCGTCTGGCCGATCGCCGCGAGCGCCGAGGTGGCGCCGCCGCTCGACAGGAACGACACATCGAAATAGGTCAGCGGCCCGGCGCTGATCCAGTCGACGACGAAGAGCAGGATCGCCAGGACGGCCGCGGCGATCAGCGCGCCGCGATTGCGCATCAGCGCACGGCGCAGTCCGAAGCCGCCGGGAACAGGGGATGAGGCTGCTGCGCTGCTCATGCGGCGGCTTCCCCGGCATGGCCGAGCGCCGGGCGCATGATGGCCGGTTCGGTGATAGCGTCGCCTTCGAGTTCGGCGGCGATGCGCCCGTCATAGAGGACCAGCACCCTGTCGCATTGGTGAACGAGTTCGGGGATCTCCGTCGAGTGCAGCAGGATCGAACCGCCCGAAGCCACGTAGTTTCGCATCATCACATAAAGCTCGTGCTTGGTGCCGACGTCGATGCCTCGGGTGGGATCGAACAACAGCAGGATGCGGCTCTGCGCCACCAGCCACTTGGCGATGGCTATCTTCTGCTGGTTGCCGCCGGAAAACGCACCGGCCCGCGTCCACAGCGCTCGGCGGTCGACCTCGACAGTGGCGAATGCCGCCTCGACGGAGCGGGTCTCGGCTTGCGCGTCGACAAGGCCTAGCCGTGTGAAGCGCGATATCACCGGCAGCGTGGCGTTCTGGCTGCCCGACAATTTCAGGAACAGGCCTTCGGATTTGCGGTCTTCCGGCACCAGGCCGATGGCCATGTTGGGGCGCAAGGCATCGGCCGGCGAACCGAGCCAGACCTTGCGGCCGTCGACGAGGATGTGGCCGCGCTCGATCTCGGCCATGCCAAAGCAGGCCAGGAACAGGTCCTGCTGGCCCATGCCTTGCAACCCGGCGACGCCGAGGATTTCGCCCTTGCGCAGATCGAAGCCGGCGCCGTCGAGCTTGCGCCCGACCTTGAGGTCGCGCACGCCCAGAACCGGCGGACCGAAGGCCTGGGCGCTGTCCGGCTTGGGCGGAAAGGTCTGCTCGATGCTGCGGCCGATGATCTTTTCGATGACGTCGGCATCCGAGACATCGGCGACCGGCGCGGTGACGATGTGGCGGCCGTTTCTCAGGATCGTCAGCGTGTCGCACAAAGCGCGGACCTCGCGCATGCGGTGGGTGATGAAGACGATAGTGGTGCCTGCCGCCTTCAGCCTGGCGATGATGTCGCCCAGCCAGTCGACGTCGCGTCCGGCGAGCGTCGAGGTCGGTTCGTCGAGCAAAAGGATGCGCGGCTTGCGGTAGACGGCGCGCGCGATCTCGATCTTCTGGCGCACCGAAAGCTCGAGCTCGCTCACCTCGGCATCGAGATCGACGGAAAAACCGAGATCTTCGATATGGCGGCGGACGGCCTTGCGGGCGGCACCGCGGCGGATCAGGCCGGAGATGCCGACGGGGGCGTAAGGCAGCAGCATGTTGTCGAGCACGGAGAGATCGCGCACCAGGGTCATCTCCTGGAATGCTGTCTGCATGCCGAGCGCATGTGCTGCGCGCGGTGCGCCGTAAGCGATCTCCTTGCCGAAGACACGGACATGGCCTTGGCTCGGCCGGACCAGCCCGGACAGCAGCTTCACCAGTGTCGACTTGCCGGCTCCGTTTTCACCGAGCAGGGCATGGACACTGCCGGGCGCGATCGCAAACGACACGCCGTCCAGCGCGACGGTCGGGCCGAACGCCTTGCTGATGCCGTCGATCTCGATGGCGGGGAGCTCGGAGTGTTCTGTCATTGTCCTCGATCGCCGGCTTGGCATGGATTGACGACGCACGGACAGTTGTCCGTGCATCGTCACACGGGCCTTGGGAGGCTTAGTTCTCCGGTTGTCCGACGAGGGCAGCATTAAGGCCGACCTCGGGTGTCTGGTCCGAGAAGATCGAGGCAAACCAGCCCGGATTGGAGACCAGCGACGGCTTGAAGGCGTTGCAGCCGGCCTTCATCTCCGCCCATGTGCCTTCGTCGCACAGCTTGATCGTCTCATTGGTAACGACCGGCAGCGGCAGGATGGTGGTCTTGGGCACGTCCTTGCCTTCGATCGCCTCGACGGCAAGCTTCAGCGCCAGCGCACCCGAATAAGGCGGCGAGGCATAGGAAATGCGTTGTGCGCCCGCCGGTGCATAAGGAGGAGCGGCACCTTCGACTTCGGTGCCCTCCGGCAGCATCTGGATGCGGCCGCCATTGGAACCTTCGCCGGCGCAAGGCAGGAGTTCGCTGGTCTTCTTGCCAGCCTCGAGCTGCATCGAGTTGGCGGTGAAGCAGCCGACCTGCATCCACAGTCCGTTGATGTCGTCCCAATTGCGGGTGGCCAGGATTTTCGAAAGTTCGGTGCGGGCGACCGCCTGGCTCCACATGCCGACAGCCTCGCCGACGATCTTGATATCAGGATACTTGGCGAAGACTTCCTTGGCGGCCTTTGTCCGCTGATCGTCAACGGATGTTCCCGGGACGCCCGTGATGGCGATGATGTTGCCCTTGCCGTTGAGCTTCTTGACCAGCCATTCGGCGGTCACCCTGCCCGCTTCCAGCTGGTCTATGTGGACGTTGTAGGCGCAAGGCTCGGTGATCTCGGCGTCGTACGCAAAGACCTTCACGCCCTTGTCGCAGGCATTCTTGACGACCTGGTTGAGCGCGGTCGGCGAGATCGGATACACGACGATGGCTTCGGCGCCGCTTTGCACCATTGCGTTGATCTGCTGAATCTGGCGTTGCGCGTTGGGGCCAGCGACCTGGACCTGCAGGTCGACCTTGTCGGCCAGGCTCTTATGAGCGGCCATGGCCTTGACCATGTTGGCCGCCTCCGCCTGCCAATCATTGCCGATGTAGCTCATGCTGAGAAAGATCTTGTGCTTCTCGGCGGCCTGCGCGGCGGACAGGCCGAAGGCGCACGCAGCCATGCCGGCCAGCAGCGCGAGCCGCCGGACTTTCGATCCGATACCCATGTGGAACTCCTCCCAAACAGAACGACCGAATGCCTCCCAAGGGCACAAAACGTAAACCCTTGTCATTCGATGCCAGCGACCGTATCATGATTTGATCAAATATCAATGATGAAATCGTTTATATCAAAACCGGCCGTGTCAGCCGCTTGACGTGGCACCACGAACCTTGCATTCCGACACGACCACACAAGCAGGTGTCGCCCTCAGGCGGGAAGGTTGACAGGAGATGGCTGGATCGGCGTTCAGGAAGCCTGGTGTCGAGATCATTCCACTGTCCAAGGAAACTCTGCAGGACCGGGTCTACAATCAGGTCACCGAGTTGATCCTCGACGGCAGCATCGTGCCGGGCGAGATGGTCACGGTTCAGAGCCTCGCCGACGCCTTTGGCGTCAGTCCGATGCCGGTCAGGGAAGCGCTGCGGCGCCTGACGGCAGCCAACGCGCTGACGGTAGTATCCGGGCGCTCCATTGGTATTCCGGCGCTCAGCCGCGAGCGGCTCACCGATTTGCGCAATGTACGTTTTGAGATAGAGGCCATCGCCGCCGGCTGGGCCTCACAGAACCGCAGCGAGGCGGACCTTGCGATTTTCGCGCGCGATCTGGACTCACTGGAACGAGCGAATGGCGCGGACGACGTAAAGGCCTATCTCAGGGCGAATTATACCTTCCACTTCGCAATCTACCGAGCAGCGGGATCCGAAACCCTGCTCAAGATCATCAAGGATCTGTGGCTGCAGATCAGCCCCTATTTCAATATGCTGCATGGATCCTACTCGACCGCGAACACATACCATCAACAGATGTTTGCGGCCCTGCGCGACCGAAACGAGCAGGCAGTTCAGGCGGCAGTTCGCGGCGATATCGATGCGGCTTTCGACATGCTGGTCGATCTTTTGAAGTAGCGCCCGGCCCGACCTCCGACCGCTTATCACATGCCTCCTATTTCTGGGGATGGCAGAGCAGCGCTCATGCGCACTCAGCGGGCAAGCGCGGGCTTCTTCTGGTGATCTAGAGGTCATATCCCGAGCGCGTCATCCATGGTTCTCGTGCTTGAGGGCGGCAGCCGATGACGCGGCGAAGCACATGACCCGCATCCTCATTGTCATTATCGGATTGCCAAAATCTGGTAGCGTGATTATACCAGTTGATCAGTTGACGACGGGCGATACCGTCCGCTGAGATCAGGAGTAGTGACCAAATGACAACGATTGCGCTGTTCGGTGCCGGTGGGAAAATGGGCTACCGCCTGTCGACCAATTTTCGCGGGTCGCCCTACACAATACGCCATGTCGAGGTCAGCGATGCCGGCCGCGAACGGCTGAAGACCGGGCTGGGTTTCGATACTGTCAGCGCCGACGAAGCGCTCAAGGGCGCCGATGTGGTGATCCTGGCCGTTCCCGACACGCATATCGGCAAGGTGGCGACCAGCATCGAGAGCAAGCTGGCGCCGGGCACCATGGTGGTGGTGCTCGACGCGGCGGCACCCTTCGCCGGCCACCTGCCGAATCGACCGGACCTCACCTATTTCGTCACCCACCCCTGCCATCCGCCGATCTTCAACGACGAAACAGATATGGCGGCAAAGAAGGACTATTTCGGCGGCGTCAAGGCCAAGCAGCATATGGTCAGCGCCTTGATGCAGGGGCCGGAAGAGGATTACGCCAAGGGCGAGGCGATCGCGAAGATCATCTGGGCGCCGGTCATGCGTTCGCACCGCGTCAGCGTCGAACAGATGGCGCTGCTGGAACCCGGGCTTTCGGAGACGGTGTGCGCCTCGTTGCTGGTGGTCATGAAGGAAGCCGTCGACGAGGTCGTGGCACGCGGCGTCGACCAGCAGGCGGCGCTCGACTTCCTGCTCGGCCATATGAACGTGCTGGGCGCCGTCATTTTCGGCGAGACCAAGGGCGTTTTCTCGGATGCCTGCAACAAGGCGATCGAGTTCGGCAAGCCGGTGCTGATGCGGGACGACTGGAAGCGCGTGTTCGAGCCGGAAGAGATCGCCGCCAGCATTCAGCGTATCACCTGAAGAGGAGAGGCGCTGCCGCAGCGCCGTGACGCGTCGCCGTACCGCTGCCGACGCTCGGCATCGTAGCTCATCAGGTACATATCACCTGAATTCGTGGTTGACTCATCATACCAGTTGGCTTAGCTGTTCATGGCTCGGATTGACAGGGTTTTCGCAGGAGTACGATGCCTGGGCGAGTGGAGGATGGCTGGGGAGCAACGATCCGTGGAGGGGAAGCCGGCAAACGGCTCTTTAGCCCAAAAGCGATCCGCCGCCCGCGCCGCCTGACGAATTCGGATGCCGACAGATGCTTTGGGTAACCAAGGCAATTTTTCAAACGGGAGGACTTCATGAAACTTACACGAAGAATGACGCTTGCGGCTTTCGCCGGCATGCTGGCGCTTGGCACGACCGTGCCCGCCTACGCGGCGGATCTCATCGCCATCATCACGCCCTCGCACGACAATCCGTTCTTCAAGGCGGAAGCCGTCGGCGCCGAAGCCAAGGCCAAGGAACTCGGCTACGAGGCGCTGGTGCTGGTCCATGACGACGACGCCAACAAGCAGTCCGAGCTGATCGACACCGCGATCGGCCGCGGCGCCAAGGCGATCATCCTCGACAATGCCGGCGCCGACGCCACCGTCGCCGCGGTACAGAAAGCCAAGGACGCAGGCATTCCGTCCTTCCTGATCGACCGCGAGATCAACGCCACCGGCGTTGCCGTCGCGCAGATCGTCTCCAACAACTACCAGGGCGCCCAGCTCGGCGCGCAGGAATTCGTCAAGCTGATGGGTGAGAAGGGCAATTTCGTCGAGCTGGTCGGCAAGGAATCCGACACCAATGCCGGCATTCGTTCCAAGGGCTATCACGACGTCATCGACGACTATCCGGACCTGAAGATGGTCGCCCAGCAGTCGGCCAACTGGAGCCAGACGGAAGCCTATTCCAAGATGGAATCGATCCTGCAGGCCAACCCCAACATCAAGGGCGTGATCTCCGGCAACGATACGATGGCGATGGGCGCCTATGCGGCACTTGCCGCGGCGAACCGCAAGGATGTCATCGTCGTCGGCTTCGACGGATCGAACGATGTTCGCGACTCCATCACCTCGGGCGGCATCAAGGCAACGGTGCTGCAGCCCGCCTTCGCGCAGGCGCAGATGGCGGTCGAGCAGGCCAACGACTTCATCAAGAACAAGAAGTCGCCGGCCAAGGAAAAGCAATTGATGGACTGCGTTCTGGTCAATGGCGACAATGCCGCCAAGCTGGAGACCTTCGCGCTGACGAACTGAGCCAGCGTGATTTGAAT
>NZ_RZQE01000770.1:0-1862 GCF_004022955.1 Mesorhizobium sp. M7A.F.Ca.US.002.01.1.1
CGTTGTTCAGGAGTTGCGGCAGCGGCATGCGCTTGTATTTTCGCAGATCCTCTCGGACACGGTCATAGACCACGATCGTATCGTTCAGCGAATAGCCGATGATCGTCAGGATCGCCGCCAGTGACGACTGGTTGAACTCCAGCCCGGAGATGACGAAGAAGCCGAGCGTCATGACCACATCGTGCACCGTCGCCACAATGGCGCCGACCGCGAACTGCCATTCGAAGCGGAACCAGACATAGATCAGGATGCCGAGCAGCGCGATCAGCATGGCGATCGTGCCTTGCTTGGCGAGCTCGCCGGACACGGTCGGTCCCACCACTTCGACGCGGCGGAAGTCATAATTATCCTGCAGCTCGCCGCGCACCTTGTCGATGACGGTCTGCTCGGCATTTTCGCCACCATCCTGCGTCCCGACGCGGATCAGCACGTCGTTCGGCGTACCGAACTGCTGCACCTGGACTTCACCGATGTTGAGTTCGGTCAGCCGCGCGCGGAGGTCGGCGAGATCGGCATTGCCGCTCTTGGCCTGCACTTCGATCAGCGAACCGCCCTTGAAATCGATGCCGTAGTTGATGCCGACGGTCATGAACAGCACCACCGACAGGATCGAAAGTGCGCTGGACAGCGTGAACGTCCAGCGACGGATGCCCATGAAGGGGATCTTGGTGCCGGGCGGAACGAAGGTCACCGGCGCCTTCGGCAATTCCTTCGGGCGAGCCCGGCGCAGCCAGATCGAGACCAGCAGACGGGTGAAGGTGAAGGCGGTGAAGACGGTCGTCAGGATGCCGATGGCATAGGTGATGGCAAAGCCCTTCACCGGACCGGTACCAAGATAGAACAGCACCACGGTGGCGATCAGCGAGGTGATGTTGGAATCGACGATGGTCGCCAGCGCCTTGGTGAAACCGGTATCGATCGCCTGGATGACCGAGCGGCCGGCGCGCCGCTCCTCGCGGATGCGCTCGTAGATCAGCACGTTGGAATCGACCGCCATGCCGATGGTCAGCACGATACCGGCGATGCCAGGCAAGGTCAGCGTCGCGCCAAGCAACGAGAGCACGCCGACGATCATCGCCACGTGCACCGCCAGCGCGATGTTGGCGAGGAAGCCGAGGAAGCCGTAGGCGACGAACATGAAGGCAACGACGAGGATAGAACCGATGATGCCGGCGACCTTGCCGGCATGGATCGAATCCTGGCCAAGGCCCGGACCCACTGTACGTTCTTCGATCACCGTCAACGTCGCCGGCAGTGCGCCGGCGCGCAGCAGCACGGCGAGATCGTTGGCGCTCTGGGCGGTGAAATTGCCGGAGATTTGGCCGGTGCCGCCGAGGATCGGCTCGCGGATCTGCGGCGCCGAAATCACCTGGTTGTCGAGGATGATGGCGAACAGCTTGCCGACATTTTGCGCCGTGGCCTGGCCGAAGCGCGCCGCCCCCTTCGAATCGAAGCGGAACGACACCACCGGCTCGTTGTTCTGCGAATTGTAGGTCGCCTGCGCATCGACGAGGTTTTCGCCCGAGACGATGACGCGGTTCTCGATCAGATACGGAACCGGCGGATCGTCCTGCGAATACAGCACCGACGAGCCGGCAGGCGGACGGCCGTTGAGCGCGTCCTGCACCGGCATCGACTGGTCGACCATCTGGAAGGTCAGCTTGGCGGTCTGGCCGAGGATTTCCTTCAGCCTTTGCGGGTCCTGAAGACCCGGCACCTGGACAAGGATACGGTCGTCGCCCTGCCGCTGCACGATGGGTTCGGTCGTGCCGAGTTCGTTGACGCGGCGTTCGACCACCTCGATCGACTGCGTCAGCGCGGTCGACGTGCGGTATTTGATGCCGGCATCGGTGACGTTGAAC
>NZ_RZQE01000771.1:0-1860 GCF_004022955.1 Mesorhizobium sp. M7A.F.Ca.US.002.01.1.1
CCAGGAAGGCGTGGCAGCACTCGGCGGCTATGCCGAGATCTTTCAGCGCAACGTGCTGGCCTCAGGCGTCATCCCGCAGATTTCCGTGATCATGGGACCGTGCGCCGGCGGCGACGTCTATTCGCCTGCCATGACCGATTTCATCTTCATGGTGCGCGACACCTCCTACATGTTCGTCACCGGGCCGGATGTGGTGAAGACCGTGACCAACGAGACGGTGACCGCCGAGAGTCTCGGCGGCGCCTCCGTCCACACAACGAAATCGTCGATCGCCGACGGAGCCTATGACAATGACGTCGAGGCGCTGCTGCAGATGCGCCGGCTGGTCGACCTGCTGCCGGCTTCCAACACATCGGAGCTTCCCGAGATCGAATGCTACCAGTCGGTCACCGACCATGATTTGTCGCTCGACCGGCTGGTCCCCGACAACGCCAACAAGCCCTACGACATCAAGGAGCTGATCCTGAAGGTCGCCGACGAAGGCGACTTCTTCGAGATCCAGCAGAATTTCGCGAAAAACATCGTCACCGGCTTTGGACGCGTCGAGGGCCGCACGGTGGGCTTCGTCGCCAACCAGCCGATGGTGCTGGCCGGCGTGCTCGATTCCGATGCCAGCCGCAAGGCGGCGCGCTTCGTGCGCTTCTGCGACTGTTTTTCGATCCCGATCGTCACCTTCGTCGATGTCCCCGGCTTCCTGCCCGGCACAGCGCAGGAGTATGGCGGGCTGATCAAGCATGGCGCGAAACTGCTGTTCGCCTATGCCGAGGCCACTGTGCCGAAGATCACCGTCATCACCCGCAAAGCCTATGGCGGCGCCTATGACGTGATGGCCTCAAAACATCTGCGCGGCGACATGAATTATGCCTGGCCAACGGCGCAGATCGCGGTGATGGGCGCCAGAGGCGCGGTCGAGATCATCTACCGCAAGGACATCGGTGACGCCGAAAAGATCGCAGCTCATACAAAGGCTTACGAGGATCGCTTCCTGTCACCCTTCGTCGCCGCCGAGCGCGGCTATGTCGATGAGGTGATCATGCCGCATTCGACCCGCCGCCGCATCGCCCGGGCGCTGCGCATGCTGCGCAACAAGGACATGCAGAACCCCTGGAAGAAGCACGACAACATCCCGCTGTGAGGCGCCGGCAACTCACTCCTCTTCCGCCGCCCCGAACTCCGCTCCCATCGTGGCACGGACAGGGCTGCCCCATGGCGTTGCGTGGTTGTCGATGCGCATCTGGAAGATGAAATAGGTCGGCGAGCAGAAGCCGATGCCTTTCACTTTGCCGATGCCCGGCGTGTCCGGCGGCAGCGACTGGCACATATAGTCCTCGCGGCAGAAATGATCGGCCGAACAGGCCGGCCGGTTGCCGCGATTGACGGCGCCGCCAAGGCATTGGTCGAAATTGTTGGTGGCCACGCAGATGTCAAATTTCTTGCCGCCGACCAGCCCGCAGATCTCGTTCGGCATCGGCTTGCCGGCCTTGAAAGCCGCGAAGACACGGTCCTTGTCGTTGCAACCGCGATAAGCGATCCCGCCAGGCACGCCGATCTTCGGTGGCCGGCAGGTATAGGCGGTGCGCGAAACGTCAGGAGCGAAGGCCGCGAACTGGCCTGATATGCTGTAGCGGTCGTTGAAAGGCTGCTCCGCATTGCTGGCGATCGAGCCGGTCAGACAAGGATGCCCGGAAAACATGTCAGCGCTGTCCTTTGGCAGCAGGCACTGCGCCAGTTTGGTGCGCACGCCCGAAGCAGTGGCCAGCGGCGTGCAGACGGTGCCGCCGCCGCATTGCCAGTTTGCGCCGAACCGCGCCGCATCTTCCGGCATCAGGCACGGCATTGCCATCTCGGCCGGCGCGTAGT
>NZ_RZQE01000772.1:0-1859 GCF_004022955.1 Mesorhizobium sp. M7A.F.Ca.US.002.01.1.1
ATCAAGAGAATTGCAGCTTTGGAAGGCCCGCTGCTCAAAGGTGGCGGGCTTTTTGTGCATTAGTGGAACCTGATATGTCGAGGCAGGTTGGAAACGGCGGCAGCGTCCCCCGCTGCCGGGCCTGGGTCCCAAGCCTTGGCCGGGTCCGCCTCTGCCCGCCAGCAGGGGCGGACCCACTGCAACATGGCTCCGAAAATGAAGTTTGGATTGCGCTCGGTTTCCCTGGCCGAGCATAACACCGGAAGGCCCGTTACTGCTCCCTCAGTGGCGGGTTTTTTAATGGCAGGTTGGCCGGTGAAGCATCACGTCGCGGTTCTCAGGACCCGTAACGCTACCCTGAATCGCTGGATTCGTTGCCCTTGGCATCGCAGACCTTGCATATCAGATCGAGACGGGAGCCAGCACCAGAACGGGCCAACTCTGCCAGAATCTCGGTCAGTACTGCGGTGTCGGAAAGGTCCAGACATAGCGAGCCATACCTGGCGGCGGTACCTGCTGGGCACGGCTTTCCGCAGATGGTCTGATGAACCAGACCTTGAGCGCATCATTGTGAGCCACGGCGATGTCATCACGGCAACTGCGCGATGCTCAAGCAGATCGCGAGATTTCGGGCATAGCGGAAAATCTCCGGATGGTGGCGCCGCAGCCAAGCCACGTTATCTGTTATAAGTCATCAACTGACTGAAAGCGTGGGCAGCCATGTGCAACGACTATGAGCAGCATATCGCCTGGGCCGAATATTGCAGGATGATGCAATTGCTGGCGCTCGACATTCCCACTTATCAAACCGAACTGGATCTGCCGCAGGCGGATGACATCCGCATCAGTGATCTCGCCCCGATCATGCGCGCCGCCGGCGACACGAGCGAACTCACGCGCATGACCTTTGCCTTTCCGCCCTCCGGGCCCAAAGGCGGGCCGATCTTCAACTTCCGCTCGGAAGGACGGAACTTCTCCAACAGCAAGCGCTGCCTTATTCCGGCGTCGGCTTTCTTCGAATTCACGGGAAAGAAGTCTCCAAAGGCTAAGCATCGCTTCACGCTCAACGGCGCCTCGTTCATGGCGATCGCCGGCCTGTGGCGCGATGGCGAAGGCAACAAGCCCCCGACATTCGCTATGCTGACGACGGAACCCGGCCTGGACGTGGCGCCCATCCACAATCGCCAGATTGTGGTTCTGCGCCCGGATAATTGGGCGGCATGGATCCACCTCACGAAACCCGAGGTGGAGCTGTTGAAGGCCCTGCCGGCCGGGTCGCTGGCGGTAGAAACCGTGCGACAAGGAAGCGACTAGCTCAGATGCCGGTGCGTTTTGCGCAAACACGAAAGATTCTTGGCGGCTTGGCTGCGGCAATTGTGGCCCCTCGAGATCGCGGCTCTCGCCAAAGCGTCAGCACCTCGTTGTCACTGATTACCGAGTGGCCCCTTCCGCCATCAGCGACGCTTGGGTCGTCGGTGCGCACGAAAGGTATCGAGCGTGAAATACGTGCCCGCCTGCCTTGGGCGGTGAGGAAGTACGTCAAAGCCGAGACTGGTCGCATGACATTGCGGATGCGCGAAGACGATGCCGAAGAGTTCGAGGCCGCCTCGAACAAGATCGCCAAGACACTGGAAACTATCTCAGTACTCCCGGTCCTGCCGCGCGAGGCCGAAGACATCCTTGCGATCTCTTCGCGTGAGCGTCACAAGTGGCTGAAAGACGGACGGCTGCAAAGCATTGGGACCCGCACCGTGAAGATGCGCGGTCGATCCAAGGCCGTCACCTTCCACGTGTTCGATCCCAGGCACATCGAGGACATCCTTGATCGTGATCTGCCAAGCCTTTGGCGTGAAGAGGACGCGCAGCAAGTTACAGAGAAC
>NZ_RZQE01000773.1:0-1859 GCF_004022955.1 Mesorhizobium sp. M7A.F.Ca.US.002.01.1.1
GGTAAGGATCAACGCGATGAATTTGGGAATGGCAATTCAGTTCGTGGCCAATGCCTCGGTGCTCGGTTACGATGTCCGTTCGGCGATGGTCTTCTACGGCGAACCGGGAACGCCAAGCCTCAGGGCAAATGACTGCGATCGATTGTGGACGCAATTTGGTGCCGCGCTCCTTCGCCCATAACGCCGGACGCTTTTGGCTATCTTCAGCTGTCTGGAGCTAACAGCCCATGCCGCGCCACCGGACCGTCGGATCATGAGATCTGAGAGACCTGACGAGAAATTTGCTTTCGGTCACTTCACCGGCACGCAGAGCCGGTCGGGCACTTTGGGGACAAGGGTGGCGGTGGGTTTGCCGATGCAAGTGCAGTGTGCTCGAGCCAATTCGCGACTGGGCGCCGGTTGAACCGCTCGGCCTGCCTGCCTTACCGCGCGAGGCATGACCTTACCCCACGGCCAACCATTTGCGCGATTGGGCAAACGCCGTGAAGGCCTTGGCGTCCATTGGGCGGCCAAAAACATAGCCCTGCAGAATATCGCAACCAAGCTCCTTCAGGATGCGCGCGTGATCATTCGTCTCGACACCCTCGGCAATGACTTCGATGCCGAGCGATTTGCCGATCTCAATGATCGACGAGACCAGCTGACGCTGCGGGATCGACTGGGTGACGGGCGTGATCAGTTGGCGGTCGATCTTGAGCCGGCGCGGCTGCAGCTTGAGCAGGGACACGATCGAGGCATGGCCGGTGCCGAAGTCATCGATTTCGATGTCGATGCCGAGTTCCTTAATGTGCTCCAGGTTCCAGGTGACCAGGTCGTCATTCTCATCGAGGAAGATGGACTCAACCAGCTCAAACGACACCGTGCCCTTCCTGATGGCAAGCTTGCGCAAGCCATCGATCAGATCCTTGTCCTCCAACCGCTTGGCGGAGACATTGACCGAGACGTGCGGGATCTTGAGACCGCTGTTCGACCATTGGTCGAAACTCTCAAGCGCCTGTTCCAGGACAGCGCGATCGATGATTGCCACGACGTTGAGTTCTTCGGCCACTTTGAGATAGCTTTGTGGGGCCAGGATGCCGCGTTCGGGATGCTTCCAACGCGACAAGGCCTCGACCCCGACGATCTCAAGTGTCCTGGCGTCGAACTGCGGCTGATAGTATGTTGTGAATTCGGCGCGCTCCAACCCGCCCAGGATTTCGTCGGCAATTTGCTTGGTCCGCACGATCTCGCTTTGCAGCTCTTCGTCAAAGAATTCGTGTCGGTTGCGACCGCTTCCTTTCGCCCGGTAAAGAGCGAGGTCGGCGTTGACGAGCAGTTGCTTGGCGTCGGTTCCGGCGGCAATTCCGATGCTCACCCCGAACCGGCACGGGTTGCCCTGAAAATCGACCGGTTGGCGCATCTGCGTGATGATGCGGTCGCCGAGCGCGGAAAGTTGCTTGTCATCACGTCCATGGCTCACCACGACGAACTCATCACCGCCGATGCGTGCAACAAAATCACCGGGACCCGTGTTGACCTTGATGACCTTGGAGGCGTGCACCAGCATGGCGTCACCGGCTGCGTGGCCGAGTGTATCGTTGATCTGCTTGAAGCGGTCGAGGTCCAGATGCAGCAGCGCTGTGCGGGTCCCCGTTACGCTTTTTTCGGCAAGCAACTCATCGAGATAGCGGCGGTTGGGCAGGCCGGTCAGCGGGTCGTGCAGCGCAACATGCTCTACATGCGCCTTTGCGACCTTGAGTTCGGCATTTTTCGATTCCGACAGCTGGCGCTCTCGAATGAGCGTCTCATTGAGCAGCACGTCGCTGGTGACGTCCCACTCGGCGCCGATCATCTTCGGCGTGCCGCCGATGTCCTGGAAG
>NZ_RZQE01000774.1:0-1856 GCF_004022955.1 Mesorhizobium sp. M7A.F.Ca.US.002.01.1.1
GTGCTGCGCTGCGCAAGGAGATCAAGCGCGCCGACCAGATCGCCGCCTATTTCGAGGCAACGCTGCTCGCCGGCTTTTCGACCGCCGAGGCGACCGAGTTCTTCGGCCGTCCGCGCGGCTTCAATGCCGACCGCTTCGATTTCACGCCACGTTCGGTGACCTGGGCGCAGAACGCGTTTCTGAAACGGTTTTCGGCGATCGAGACGTCGCGGCATCAGGTTTCGGCGACCGCAATCGGCTAAAGCGCGTCGCGCTGAAACGGATTCACGCGACGCGCTTTAGGTCTTTGTCTTTATGCATGTCATTCCCCCAAAACCGAGGTCACTTTTGGGCGACATGCATTAAAACGCTAAATTAACCAGCGGCGACCACAGTAGCTTGTTCGATCACGGTCCGCAGGCGCGCTCATGCCCGTCGCTGATGCCAAGGATGGTTCGGCCGTCCCGAAACGGGAGGCCGAAGGCATGGACCGCTCCCGCCACATGGAAGACGAACTGCGGGAGCAGAACCAACGCTTTTCGGCTGCGGTCGAGAACATGTCGCACGGCCTGTGCATGTTCGACGCCGACGAGCGGATGATCATCTGCAACGGCAACTACCTACACATCTTTTGCCTCGACGCCAGGGTGATAAGGCCCGGCATCCGGTTCCTCGACATTCTGCGCCACAGCGTCGATATCGGCGTCGCCTCGCAAACCGCCGACGAACTCTACGCCATCCGCAAGCCCTATATCGATCAGGCAAAGCCCTCGACCTACGAAGAAACACTGTCGGACGGCCGCATCGTCAGCATCTCGCACCGCCCTCTGGCTCTGGGCGGCTGGGTTTCGATCTATGAAGACATCACCGAGCAGCGCCGCGCGCAAGAGGATCTCAAGGAGCAGCACCGCCGCTTCGACGCAGCGCTCGCCAACATGTCGCAAGGCTTGCTGATGTATGACGCCGACGGCAAGATGATCGTGCGCAACCGGCGTTTTCTGGAGCTCTACAAGGTCACCCCGGCGGACTTTCCGCTTGGAACGACGCACCGCGACGCGCTCGAACGATTGCTGGAACTCGGCATCTATACGAAGATCGATGTCGACAGCGAAGTCGCCAAGACCGAAGCCTGTCTGGCGGCGGCAAAAATGCATTCGGCCTATCGGCATCTTACCGACGGCAGGACGGTTTTGGTCACACGTCGGCCGATGGATGGCGGCGGCTGGGTGGTGACCTTCGACGACGTCACCGAACGTCGCCGCACCGAAGAGCGCATGACCCATCTTGCGCATCACGACACGCTGACGGGATTGCCCAACCGCTCGATGTTTCGCGAACGGCTCGACCTTGCGCTGGAGGACACGGCGGCCACGCCGCTGGCGATCTTCTCGCTCGATCTCGATCGCTTCAAGGCAGTCAACGACACCTGGGGACATCCGGCCGGCGACTGGCTGCTGAAGAGCGTGGCCGAGCGGCTGCAGCGCTGCCTGCATAATGAAAACGACGTCGTTGCCCGCTTCGGCGGCGACGAGTTCGTCATCATCCAGGTCAATTTCAAGGGCATTGCCAGTGCTGAAAAACTCGCGAAGCGCATCGTCGAGACAATCGGAAAACCGTTCCGTGACAAGAGCCGCGAGATGCATATCGGCATCAGCCTGGGCATCGCGGTTTTCCCCGACGACGGCGGAGATGCCGACACGCTGCTGAGGAACGCCGATACAGCGCTTTACCGGGCGAAGAGCGAAGGCCGCAATCTGTATCGGTTCTTCGAACCCGGAATGGACGCAATGGTACAGGCACGGCGTGCGTTGGAGGTCGACCTCGGGACCGCACTGTCGCGCCAGGAATTCGACCTCGATTTCCAACCCATCATGAAC
>NZ_RZQE01000775.1:0-1853 GCF_004022955.1 Mesorhizobium sp. M7A.F.Ca.US.002.01.1.1
AAATCATAGAGCGCCATGTCGGCAAAGCCGACGATCAGCTCGCCTTCGCTGTCGATCAGCGCCGTGTAGCTCGGCGTCGTGCGGTCGAGGAAGACCGCCGACAGGTCGGTAATGCCTGCCCCGGCAATGGCTCGCGAAACGGTGTCGGCAGCGGCATCGCCGCCGCGAACCGACATCAGCGACGCGGAGACGCCGCGCCGCACGGCACTGCGCAAGGCGTTGAAGACGCCGCCGCCGACATCCTCGCGCATTGTGCCCGGGTTGGAGGCGGCGGGCACGTAGGCGCCGGACACCTGGCCGCGCCGGTCGATATGGGCGCCGCCTACGGCCAGTATTTTCGCGGATTTCAGCATGCCGGCGATATGACCTTTGTTATTCCAGCCGCACAAGCGCTAGGCTGTGCGACCGAGCTTCGCATGCAAGGCGGCGATTCGGCAGGTCGAAACAACCGAGCCGTCTGGCCCAACGTGCGGTGCATTCCTGATCGAATCCTTGGACAAAAAAAGAACAAATCCGGATAATGCTTGTTTTTCAGATATTTGATCCCTCTTGCCAAATGAGAACAAAAAAGGTACAAATAGGCAGGGATTACGGATTGTCCGGCCTTCATTGACGACCAAGGGGTGATGTATCATGGCTCAGAATTCTTTGCGGCTGGTAGAGGACAAGGCAGTGGACAAATCAAAGGCTCTGGATGCGGCGCTGTCGCAGATCGAGCGGGCTTTCGGCAAGGGCTCGATCATGCGGCTCGGCGCCAACGAGCAGGTCGTCGAGATCGAAACGGTGCCGACCGGCTCGCTTGGCCTCGACATCGCGCTTGGCGTCGGTGGCCTGCCGCGCGGCCGCATCATCGAGATCTACGGGCCGGAAAGCTCGGGCAAGACGACGCTGGCCCTGCACACCGTGGCCGAAGCCCAGAAGAAGGGCGGCATCTGCGCCTTCGTCGATGCCGAGCACGCGCTTGACCCGGTCTATGCCCGCAAGCTTGGCGTCGATCTCGAAAACCTGCTGATTTCGCAGCCCGACACCGGTGAGCAGGCGCTGGAAATCTGCGACACGCTGGTGCGCTCCGGCGCCATCGACGTGCTGGTGGTCGATTCGGTCGCGGCGCTGACGCCACGTGCCGAAATCGAAGGCGAGATGGGTGATTCGCTGCCCGGCCTGCAGGCCCGCCTGATGAGCCAGGCGCTGCGCAAGCTGACCGCCTCGATCTCGCGCTCCAACACCATGGTCATCTTCATCAACCAGATCCGCATGAAGATCGGCGTCATGTTCGGTTCGCCCGAGACGACGACCGGCGGCAACGCGCTGAAATTCTACGCATCGGTGCGCCTCGACATCCGCCGCATCGGCTCGGTCAAGGACCGCGACGAAGTCGTCGGCAACCAGACCCGCGTCAAGGTGGTCAAGAACAAGCTGGCGCCGCCCTTCAAGGTGGTCGAGTTCGACATCATGTATGGTGAAGGCGTGTCCAAGACCGGCGAACTGGTCGATCTCGGCGTCAAGGCCGGCGTGGTCGAGAAGTCGGGCGCCTGGTTCTCCTACAATTCGCAGCGTCTCGGCCAAGGCCGCGAGAATGCCAAACTGTTCCTGCGCGACAATCCCGACACCGCACGCGAGATCGAGCTGGCGCTCCGACAGAATGCCGGGCTGATCGCCGAAAAGTTCCTTGAGAATGGCGGCTCCGAAGGTGGCGACGACGGGTTCGAGGAGGAATCCGGCGCGATGTGACAACTCGCGAGGTCGGCCGGAGTTCGGCCATAATCGCATTCTATTATCTCGGGCTTAAGTAATCGAGTTCCGCGTTAATGCGTTTTGAAACCGCCGGCCCAGTGCCGGCGGTTTTTCGGTTC
>NZ_RZQE01000776.1:0-1847 GCF_004022955.1 Mesorhizobium sp. M7A.F.Ca.US.002.01.1.1
GCCGTAACCAGGTGGCGGTCGCGCGGCAGGCCCCACTGTTTACGCACGATCTTGCGGATCTCCCGGAAATCGCCAAATTCGCAACCGACCCAGACGTACAGGCCGTCGGCAAGCGCCATGTGCTTGCGCTCGCGCAAGGCGGCGGACAACAGGCCCGCGGTGCCGGCCTCGCGGCCGTGCCGGTAAAGCCAGGTGATGTCGATATTATCCCCTTGCGCCAGCGCCATCCGGTCGTCCGGCCCATCGATCTCGATCAGCGCCTCAGCGCGTGTTGACGGCGGCAGATCTTCCAGAATCCTGCCTATGGCGGGAAGTGCTGTGTCGTCGCCGAGCAGAAGCAAGGTCTGCGCCACCGGAGCGTCGCCGCCACCGGGTCCGATCATGCCGATGACATCTCCCGCCCGTGCATTTTGCGCGAAGCTGGCGGCGGGCGTCTCCTGGCCGGGGTGCAGCACGAAATCGACATCGAGCCAGCCGCTTGCGGCATCCAGCGCCCGGATCGTGTAGACCCGCACGGCAAGCGCATCGTCGCCCGAAGGCCAGACAATCAAGCCATCGGCACCCATCGACGGCCAGAGCGGCTGGCGGCCAGCCGGCGGCAGCAGCAGCCGTATGTGCAGGCCGCCATGGCTAAACCGGCCGAGATCCTTACCGGCGAAGCGCAGACGCTGCATATGCGCCGAGAACCGCGTCGACGACATCACCGTGATCTCGCGGAAGAAGACCGGCATGCCGGCGTCAATGCCGTCGCCTTGCCAATGGATGCCCCTGGTCGTGCCGAGATGTTCGGCGACATGGCCGGCAACCGTCATCTTCATGTAGGACAGGCAGGTTTCGTCGGACGCCGCGACGCGGATCAGTACGCTTTCATTATCGAGCGTGGCGCTCAACGAACCATAATAGAGGCGAAGCTCCCATTGGTCGGCGACGCCGGTGTCGATCTCGAATTCGCTGTGCTCGGCGCGCAGCCGGTCCATCACCGACCTGATCGCCGCGTCGCTGATCCGGGTTTGCGCGCTCAATTGGTCCATCATTCAAGTCCTATGCAACAGTTCGGGGCAAGCGCCGCAGCGCCCCCGCGGTCAGCGGCATGCCACAGCCGCTCAAGCGCTTCCACACAAACATGACTATCACTGTCATATTATGCGATGAACGCCTAGCGCGCCGCAAGGCGATCGGGAAGGAAATCGACGAACACGCGCACCTTCGGCGACAAATGGCGGTTGGAAGGCCACAGCATCCGGAACTGGCCACGGCCGTCGACATGACCGTCGAGAACGGTACGCAGCCTGTCTTCGTGCAGCGCCTCACGCACCAGGAAATCCGGCATGCAGGCGATGCCGAGGCCGGCGATCGTGGCGCCCTTCAATGCTTCCATGTTGTTGCAGGTCAGCATCGAGCGGATCTGCGGTTCAGCGCTTCCGGTTATGAACGGCCACTCCAGCAGCCTGCCGCTGTTGAGGAAGCGGAAGTTTATGCCGAAATGCCTGATGAGATCCGCCGGCTCGCCGGGTGTGCCATGGCGCTCGAGGTAGGAGGGCGCCGCGCACAGCAGCATGCGGAAGGGCGCAACGGGTCTCGACACGAGGCGCGAATCAGGCAGCTCGCCGCTGCGGATCGCGACATCGATGCCCTCGTCGATGACGTCGACGATCCGGTCGTTGAAATCGATATCGAGCTCGATCTCGGGATAGCGGGCCATGAACTCCGACAGCACCGGCAGCAACAGATGATAGGTGACGATCGGGGTGGATATGCGCAGCCGCCCACGCGGTGTTTCCCGTGTCCGCGACAGCATCGCCTCGGCATCGTCGATGTCGTCGAGGATGCGGCGCACCCGCTCGTTG
>NZ_RZQE01000777.1:0-1844 GCF_004022955.1 Mesorhizobium sp. M7A.F.Ca.US.002.01.1.1
GTGCCCGTCACGCACAGGCTATGCTGCGTACGCTGCCCATCGATCCTGATCGGGGCGGCGATCGCGGCAAATCCGTCCACATCTTCTCCGATACAATAGGCCACGCCGGTTTTGCGCACGAGTTGCAGCTCTTCCACGAGATCGTCGAAGTCGACTTTGGTCGCCGCCGTGAACCGCTTGAGCGGCTTGTCGAGCACCGAAGCGATGAAGTTCGGATCCTGAAAGGCTAGGATCGCCTTGGCCGAGGCGCCGGCGTGTGCTGGGATTTCATGACCCGGGACGATGTAGGCCCTGACCAGATCGCCGGGCGCGACCATGTCGAGGCTGCGCACGCTGTCGCCCGACAGTCGCGCGATGAAGCAGGCCTGGCCGGTTTTTTCTGAAAGCTCTTGCAACGTCGGACGCGCAACGACCTTGAACCAGTCGTCGCTCGCACCTGAAAAGAGCAGCCTTTCCAACCGTCGCCCAAGCTTGAAATTGGCCGCGCTTGGGCCGCTCTGCTCGATCAGTTCAACATCAGCCAAGCTCTTCATCAGCCGATAGGCCGAGGCTTTCGGCAGATCGAGCATCTCGCCGACGGAGGTTCCCGAAATACCGCCGGGAAAGCCGGCGACGATCTCAAGAATACGCACATAGCGCTCAAGAGGCTTTTCAGTGGCCGGTTTGCCCGTCGGAGTTTTTGCCATGATGTATACGTTCTAGCCCCTTGCGATTCGATCATCATGCCAGTCGAAATAGCGCATAGCCAAGGGCACGAACCACGGCGAGCCGTTAAAGAATGGCACCGTGGGAAATTTTTCGACATCGAAGGCCGAAGATGTATCTCCCCGTTGAAGAATTCGGGCAGCAAGCTTCTCCCCGAAATGTGTTCCAAGGGGAATGCCTGCAAAGTTGTAGCCGAGGGCGAAGTGCACCCCGTCCTTGACGCCGATATGGGGCATGAAATCGAAAGTACCCGCGCAGTGCCCGGTCCAGGCACGACTGAGGCGGACACCCTCAAGGTCAGGCAGAATTCTCACAAGGCGATCGCGGAGCGTACCTGCGAGCGGCGTTGCCGTCGGGCTCGCCGTACCAGTCATGCCGCCAAACAGAATGCGGCTTGAATCAGGTGCCGGGCGAATAAAATCGATGTTCATCCTGGTGTCGAGATAGGTGCGGCGGCGCGGCATCACCTTGTCGATCGTTTCCGGGGGCAACAGCTCGGTCGCGACAACAAAACCTCGGAAAGGAATGACCCGCCTTGCAAGCCATTTCAGATCGCGGCTCGTATAACCATTGGTGGCGACAATGACATGAGGGGCAACGACGTTTCCTCTCGACGTACGAACGATCTTCCCGCTCGCACCGTGCTCGACGCCCACGACATTGGTGAGAGGATGCAGCCTGACGCCGGCCTCAAGCACCTTGGAGAAAAGGCCAGCGTGATAAAGGCCGGGGTGAATCGAACCGAGATCCGGAATAACCGCCCCGCCATGGTATCTGTCGGAGGCGATCTCCGTACGGACGTCCTGCTTCTCGACAACCGAATAGTCGAACCCGACGGCCTGCCGCGTCTGTTCGAGTTCGCCAATCAAAGCTTGAAAATGGGCTTTCGAATTGGCGGCAATGAACCGGCCGCAGCTCTGGTAATGGCACTCGATGCGCTCACGCTCGACGAAGGCCGCAACACCGCGCAAAGCCGCATCAAGCTCGCGATAGACCCGCACTGCGTGGTCGCGCCCAGACTTTGCCGCCAGCCATTCGACGGACCGCTTGAGCGTGCGGCCAACGAAACCGGCATTGCGGCGTGCAGCACCCTCGCCGATCCTCTGCGCATCGAAAACAACAACATCACAGCCCGAGCG
>NZ_RZQE01000778.1:0-1841 GCF_004022955.1 Mesorhizobium sp. M7A.F.Ca.US.002.01.1.1
CCGCCACCGCCGCGTCGCGGCAATAGGCATCGGCGCCGACGGCCTTGCCGAATTCCTCGTTCAGCGGTGCGCCGCCGACCAGCACGACATAATCGTCGCGGATGCCCTTTTCCTTCATCGTGTCGATGACGACCTTCATATAGGGCATGGTCGTGGTCAGCAGTGCGGACATGCCGATGATGTCGGGCTGGTGCTGTTCGATCGCATCGAGATATTTCTCGACCGCATTGTTGATGCCGAGATCGATGACGTCGAAGCCAGCGCCCTCCATCATCATGCCGACAAGGTTCTTGCCGATATCGTGGATGTCGCCCTTGACGGTGCCGATGACCATCTTGCCTTGCTTGGGCGCGCCGGTGGCGGCGAGCAGCGGGCGCAGGATGAACATGCCCGCCTTCATCGCATTGGCGGAAAGCAGCACTTCCGGCACGAACAGGATGCCGTCGCGAAAATCCTCGCCGACGATGCGCATGCCTTCGACCAGCGCCTCGGTCAGCACCTTGTAAGGCGCCCAGCCGCGCTCGAGCAGGATGTTGGTGCCTTCTTCGATCTCTTCCTTCAGCCCGTCATAGAGATCGTCGTGCATCTGCTGCACCAACTCGTCGTCGGAAAGTTCGGAAAGGATGATCTCGTCGTCGGACATTTGTATCGAGCTCCTGCCGGCATCGCGACCATGTCGCAAGGCACATATCTTCGCGTTCATACCTAACCCGCTGAGGGCATGTATCCATAGCTGATTTGCGACTTCCCGCAAAAGGAAAGCGACCGTAACTCTCTTGGAATTCTTGTCGATTTTGCGACAGGCGTTGGCGCTGGCGGGCCGTTTCGAATAGGGTGCATGGCTACGATCTGGCAAGAAGCGGCGAGAGCAGCCGCTATGGATTCCAGACAAGAACAGATTCAGGGAAGAACACCATGAGCGAATACGCGGCAGTCGATCAGGAAGCGTCAAACGCGCGACGTGGGCGCGGCGCCAGCGGCGGGGCTGCTGCCCGGCGGGCCGCGCGTTCGGGCGGAGGCCCGGGCACGCAGCTCACCTACATCAAGCGCAAGATCAACGTTTACGAGGTGCTGGACGAGGAAGGCCTGGCGCTGATCGAGAAGAACACCGACACGGTTCTCGAGGAGATCGGCATCATCTTTCGCGACGATGCAGAAGCGCTGCAACTGTGGAAAGAGGCCGGCGCCGACGTCAAGGGCGAGCGCGTGCATTTCCCGAAGGGGCTGTGCCGTTCGCTGCTCAAGACCGCACCGTCCGTCTACACCCAGCACGCCCGCAATTCCGAGCGTTCGGTGCAGATCGGTGGCAATGCCACCGTGTTCGCGCCGGTCTATGGCCCGCCCTTCGTGCGTGACCTCGACGGTGTCAGGCGCTACGCGACGATCGAGGATTTCCAGAATTTCGTTAAGCTCGCCTATATGGCGCCGTCGATCCACCATTCGGGCGGCACGGTATGCGAGCCGGTCGATGTGCCGGTCAACAAGCGCCATCTCGACATGATCTACAGCCACATCAAATATTCCGATAAGCCGTTCATGGGCTCGGTGACCGCGCCGGAACGCGCCGAGGACACCGTCGCCATGGCCAAGATCGTGTTCGGCGACGATTTCGTCGAGAACAACACGGTGCTGACCAGCCTGATCAACGCCAACTCGCCGATGGTGTTCGACGAGACCATGCTCGGTGCGTTGAAAGTCTATGCGCGCCACAACCAGGCCTGCATCGTCACGCCGTTCATCCTCGCCGGCGCGATGAGCCCGGTGACGGTGGCCGGCACGCTGACGCAGGTTCTGGCCGAAGTGCTGGCCACCGTCACCGGGCTCATCGCGCCGGCGAGGAT
>NZ_RZQE01000779.1:0-1835 GCF_004022955.1 Mesorhizobium sp. M7A.F.Ca.US.002.01.1.1
ACCCCGACCTCCTCAAGAAGGGCCCGCATCTCGTCGGGAGCCGCAAGACAGAAAATTCGAAAAGCTTCTAGGAAACCCAAGCAGACTGAACGGCGCTGCGGACAATGAGGTATACGAATACACCGGCGAACATTCGCATTGGGGCGGTCAATATCGTCGGCAGAAGAGCGTCCGAAAGGGCTATCGGCGGCTCCCTCGTAGGAACAAAAAAGAAGAGAAGCAGAACTTTCTTGTGCGTTTTTTGCACACAATGTTCCGTAACCACCTGATTATATTCAGGTATCCGGCCAGTCTCATCATTCGGTCGCCGTTTTTAGCCGCTGCACCAGATTCCACCTTTCGATGGAAGGGCGCAGAAGGACGACTTCGTCGCCTGGATCGGTCAGAGCTGATGGGATTAAGATCGGAATAGCTTCACGGCTGTTTGGCGTCTTTAAAATCGCAGTCTCCGCACTTTCATCCACTGCCCACCAGCGTTAGGCCGAACAAGATGAGCAGCCAAAGTGCTGCAGCAGCGACCGCGAGTTGCGGAAGCACTGCCGCCCGGGACAAATGCATGAATGAGATCCCGATAATCACTGCCTTCGCCGCGGCGATCGCAAGATTGACGGTTGAGTTGAAGCCGCCGAGATCGATGAAGGAGGAGCCGACAGTGAGCGCCAGGAGCACCAGAAGGCCGGCATAGGCCGAGGCGAGTTTGCGGATTTCGGTCACGACGGAGCTCAGCGGTTGGTCAGGTAGAGGACGGGGAAGAGAAACACCCAGACGATATCGACAAAATGCCAGTAGAGGCCGACCGCCTGCACGCGCCGGGCTCGGCTCGAGGCCTCGGTTCGCCACCACAGCGCCAGCGTGCCGCAGACCACTACAATTCCGCAGAACAGATGCAGGCCATGCAGTGCCGTCATCGCGAAATAGAGGCTGAAGAAAAAGGCAGCATGCACCGGGTCGGCGCCCCGATAGGTGAAGGGCGCGCCCAGCACCGGCGCAATCCCCTGATGGAACTCCATCGCGTATTCGGTGCCCTTGATGATCAGGAAGACGACGCCCAGCGCCGCTGTCGCGGCCAGCGACCAGCCGGCTGCCCGCCAGCGCGAACCGGAGGTGAAGAAGTGCGCCAGCGCCATGGCGAAGCTGGAGGTAATCAGCACCGCTGTGTTTATCGTTCCCAGCATCAGTGACAAGTGCCTGGAGGCTTCGGCGAAGGCGGCGCCGTAGCTCAGCCGGGCGACGAAGAAGATCAGGAAAATGGCGCCGAACAGCATCGCCTCGGAGCCGATGAAGACCCACATACCGAAGGCATCGGCGGCCCGCTCGCGCTCGCCCGACTTGAAGGCGACGCTTTCGGTCGAGGCGCTCATAAGACCACCCCGGCTGCCGGATCGGTGCGCTTTTCTCCAAGCCCTTTCATCGGGTAGTCGTAGGCCGGTCTGGTCACCACCGGCATTTCGGCGAAATTGTGCGGCGGCGGCGGCGAGCTTGTCTGCCATTCGAGCCCGGTGGCGCCCCACGGATTGTCCGGGGCGCGCCGGCCTCGGAATAGCGACCAGGTCAGGTAGAAGAGCGGCATCAGATAACCGATCGCGAGCACCACGGCGCCCGCTGAAGACAGAACATGCCAGAACTGGAACTCCGGCGGATAAGTGTGGTAGCGCCGGGGCATGCCCAGAAACCCCAGCACATATTGCGGGAAGAAAGTGAGGTTGAAGCCGACGAAACTAACGGCGGCCGCAATGCGACCGGCCGTCTCGGAATACATGCGGCCCGTCATCTTCGGCCACCAGAAATGCATGCCGCCCATGAAGGCCATCACCATGCCGCCGACCATGATATAG
>NZ_RZQE01000077.1:0-17865 GCF_004022955.1 Mesorhizobium sp. M7A.F.Ca.US.002.01.1.1
CGGCGGCAGCATCGGTCTTGCCGATGGCTATCTCGACCGGGTGCGCGCGCATCTGGGCGAGGTTCCGCCGCGCCTTTCCTCCAATCTCGTTGCGGCGAAGCTCGCGGGCCACGCCGGCGTCATCGGTGTTGCCGATCTTGCCGAATGGGCAAGGTAGCGGCGCCGCCGGTCATGCCATGCAAAAATCATCAAAAAAGAAGGGAACGATCATGAAATTGAGCAGGACGTCTTTTGCGCTTATGGCCACCCTCCTCGCGGGGACAGCTTTGCCGACCTTTGCCAACGCAACCGTGACCGTGCTCGGCTGGCCTGGCGGGTCCGAGGAAACCGCACTGCGGGCAACCGTGGAAACCTATAACAAGCAGGCAAGCGATGCCGACAAGGTGGAGCTGCTGTTCTTCAACCGGGAAGGCTTTTACGACAAGCTGCAGGCTGACATGGCGGCCGGATCCAGTGCCTTCGACGTGAACCTCGTCGCCACCTACTCGCTCGGTCGCTACGCGCCCTATATGGAGCCGGTCGATCTTGGCACGGACGCGGTCAAGGTTTTCGGCGAATCCGTTCTCAAGACGATGCAGTTCGACGGCAAGCAATACGGCGTGCCGACAGACCTTTCGTTGCACTTCATGTACTACCGCAAGGATCTCATCGACGCCTTGATCGGGGATGACGCCGCCAAGAAGACCTATGGTGAAATCGCCCAGAAATATCTCGGCAAGCCGCTGCAGCCGAAAGACCCGGACAGCTGGACCTGGGACGACTGGGCGGCCACCGCCCTCTATTTCACCAAGCAGGTGAACCCCGACAGCCCGGTGCGTTATGGCACGGTCCTGCAGATGAAGAACCTGCTGTTCAACATGATGGTCTTCCAGTCCCTGCCGCGCTCCTACGGCGGCGACTGGATGAACAAGGACGGCAATGTCACGGTGGATTCCGATGCCTACAAGACAGGCCTCGAACTCTACAAGAAACTCTATGATGCCGGTTCTTCGCCCAAGGATTCGCTGAGCTACGAATATGCGGAAACCAACGCGGCCTTCGCATCCGGCCAGGCCGCGACGGCGCTGCAGTGGAATGCCGCGGCGGCGGATCTGACCAGCACCGAAAAATCCCCGGCCGTCGCCGAGGTGACCGGGATCGTCGCGCCACCGGCAGGTTCCGACGGACGCGCCGATCATATCCACGGCCTTGGTTTGGGCCTTAACAAGAACGCCAAGAACAAGGAAGGCGCCGTCAAGTTCCTGAAGTGGCTCGCCACCGAGGATGCGGCCTTGCTCTATGCGCGCAGCGGCGGTTCGCCGGCATTATCTCCCGATGTCGTCGCCAAGGTTGCGAAGGAACGTCCCGACCTCGTCAAGCTCGGCGAATTCGCCAGCAAGTACGGCTATGTCATGACCGGAGCGACGTCCGCGAGTGCGCTCCCGGTCTATGAACTGCAGGCAAAGGAGTTCACCGGCTACTGGTCCGGCCAGCAGAGCCTCGAGGATGCGCTCGCCCACACCAAGGCGGGCATGCAGGACCTTCTCAAGAAATGAACCATTTGCCGGACGCCGGGTCGAGGCTCGGTGTCCGGCGCGTTTGGCGGATCGACATGGCCCTTGTGACACGTGCCGAAGGCAGGATGTATCTGACGCCGCTGGTCGGCTTCCTGCTGCTGTTCCTCGGCTTTCCGGCGATCGTCAACCTGATCTATTCCGTTTCGACCGTTACATTCGAGACGCTGCGCAGTCCGGTGTTGAGTGGTTTCGCCAACTATGTCGCGGTGTTGAACGACCGCGAATTCTGGAGCTCGGCCTGGTTCTCTCTGCGCTTCGGTATTCTTACCGCATCAGCGGAATGTCTGATCGGTCTTTTCCTTGCCATCTTCCTGGCGCCGCTTCTGAGCAAGCGCCCAGTTCTGATGGCGCCGTTGATGCTGCCGCTGATGGTCGCGCCGGCCATGGTCGGTCTCATGTACCGGCTGGTGCTGCATGAATTCGCGGGCCCCGTCCCCTACTATCTCTTCGAATGGTTTGGCGACAGCCCGGCCTTCCTCGACATCGACAATGCCTTCCGCACCCTTGTCGTCGTGGAGACGCTGCAATGGACGCCTTTCGCCTTCCTGCTCTTCTACATGGCCTATTCGGCCATACCGCTCGACGTGCGCGAAGCCTCCTCGCTCGATGGCGCATCACCGTTTGAGATCGTCCGGTGGATCGACCTGCCATTGATGAAGCCGACGCTGGTCATCGCGTTTTTCATCCGTTTCATCGACGGTTTCCGGGTGTTCGACAATGTCTATGCATTGACCGGCAGTGGTGCAGGAGGTTCAACGACGTCCTTGTCGATCTACATCTACCAAGCCTTCTTCAAGGAAGGGGCTATTGGCAAGGCGGTCGCCGCCTCGGTTGTCCTGTTCATGGCGTCGTTCATCGTTCTCCACTGCCTTAACCGGCTTGCCGGCCGCAGGAAGCGTTGACGATGGCCGGGGCACTGCGCTGGATCGTTTTTGCCATCGCCGTGCTGGCGATGAATTTCCCCATTATCGTGACGCTGATCACATCGCTCAAAAGCCAGCGCGAGCTTTCGACGAACCCCGGTTTGTGGATCAGCCAGCCGACGCTCGACAACTATCTGGAGGTCCTGACGCAGACCAGCCGCTTCAACATCTATGCCTATCTGCTGAACAGCACCGTGGCGGCGCTGATCGGAACCGGCCTTGCGATCGTGCTCGCGTTCCCGGCTGCCTATGCGATCGCGCGCAGCGAGGCGGGAAAGCGCTTGGTCCTGCCGATCGTCATCAATCTTCGCGCCGTGCCGCTGATCATCTTCGCGATCCCGCTTTACATGATGTACCAGTGGCTGGGCCTGCTCGATACGCGGATCGGGCTCGGGCTCATCCTGACCATCGTCAACGCGCCGCTTGCACTCGTCATCCTGGTGAACGCGATTTCAGATGTACCAGTCGAACTCGACGAGGCGGCGAAAGTCGATGGCGCAAATTCCTTGCAGGTGATGATGATGATCGTCCGGCCCGTCATCCGACCGGCGCTGGTCACAACCTTCATCTTCGGCTTCATCACCGCCTGGAACGAATTCCTCTTCGGCCTCATGCTGACAACCAGTCGTGCCGTGCCGATGACGGTCGGCGCATCCTTCTTCTTCGCCGCGAGCGGCGGTGGCGTGAAATGGGGAACCGCTTCCGCGGTCATGATGCTGGGCGCCTTGCCGCCGGCATTGCTGGGTCTTGTGATGTATCGGCAGATATCGGGATCCATGACCGCTGGGGCGGTCAAAGGCTAAAGCAAGAAGAAGTTCGTCTTTCCGACAAATTGGACAACCCAATCCGACAGCGCCAGCGCACTTGTCAGGCCAGGTGACTCGATTCCGAAAAGACGGATCAGCCGTCCGGACGGATCAGCCAGAATGTCGAAATCGCCGAACTGCAACCCGTTCGTTAGGCCGTAGCCCACAATAGCTCGGCTCCAGTTCCCCCTCTCTCAGCCCCGGCCAATAGATGGCGCGTAAAATGGTGTGGCCTCGGGCTGGCCGAGGAAGGAAGAAATGGTGCAGCTTGCTGATGGCGAAATCGCGATGGCGCAGACGCAGCGCAGTCTGGTTAGGTCCAGCCTAAGCCGAACTACTGAAAATCATAATTTGTGCAGCGCACCCAACGTGCTTTGCTCCGCCATCGGCTGAAAGAAAACAAGAAAAGAACGTCAGGCGACAGGCTTCGGCGATGCCTCCGGAGCGGGTTTCGTTCGGGCCGGGATAACGCCCGACTTCAGAAAAACAGGGGAACGTGATGACGACAATAATCTCGAAGTTTCGCCGGGCCGCGCTGGTGGCCGGCATTGCGCTCAGCGCCATATCGGTGAGCCTCCACGCCGAAGCTGGCAGCTTGAAACTGGGCATGACGACCTGGGTGGGGTACGGACCGCTCTTCCTTGCCCGTGACATGGGTTACTTCAAGGAAGGTGGGCTCGATGTCTCGCTTGAGATCATCGAGGAAGCATCGCTGTATATGGCGGCTGTTGCCGCCGGCGAGCTCGACGGCAGCGCCTCGACCGTCGACGAGATCATGAAGTATCGTTCGAAGGATGTTTGCTTCAAGTCGGTCTATGCGCTGGATGACAGCCATGGCGGCGATGGCGTGCTCGCGCCCAGCGGGGTCAAGAGCATCGCCGACCTCAAAGGCATGGACGTAGCGCTGAACGAGGGTTCAGTGTCGCAGTTCTGGTTCAATATCCTGCTCAAGCAGGCCGGTCTCACCCAGGCCGATGTGAAGATCACCAACATGACGGCAGACGATGCCGCCGCCGCCTTCATGGCCGACCGCATTCCCGTTGCCGTCACCTGGGAACCGCATCTGACGCTGGCCAAAAAGGAAAACAAGGGACAGGTGCTGATCGACTCCTCCAAGACACCCGGCTTGATCGTCGATGTGGTGGCGCTCAACTGCGACTACATCACGAAGAACCCCGGAGATGTCGAGGCGCTGGTGAAGGGCCTCTACAAGGCCAACGAGTTCATCAAGGAGAATCCTGAGAAGGCGTATGAGGTGATGGCCAAAGGCGTCGGCGGCTGGCTGAAGGATCCGAAGGACTTCGCTTCCTCGGCCGCTGGCGTGAACTTCTACGGTAAGCAGCGCAATGCCGAATTCTTCGCCGGTGGCGAGACTGGCGAAGCCGGCAAGCTGATCAAGCTGGGCGGCGATATCTGGGGCGGCTTCGGCAAGCTCAAAATGGACGTCAAGTATGACGACCTCGTCGATACATCCTTCCTTGGGAAGTAGCTTGGCCTTGGAAAGTAGCTTGGCCTGCGAAGTAATTTGACCTTGCAAAGTGATTTGGCTGAACCGGAGGCGGACCTCGCGCCTCCGGTCCAAGCGGCCCAAAAGGGTATCCCGTGACACTAGCACCGAACACGAGCTCTCTGGTCAGCAATGGCGTGACCGCGAGAGTTGAAGAAGGTCAGGCCGGTCGATCCGTCCTGAAAGTCATCGCCACACCGTTTCGGGCTGTGCCGCGCTCTCTCTCCATTACGCTCGGCTTCATGGTCTGGATCGCCGTCATCGGCGGCTGGTTCGCGCTGACCTATTCCGGAGCGGTCAAGGAAATGTTCCTGCCTCGCCCCGAATCCGTGTTGTCCACCACCATCAGCATGGCGCTTGACGGGTCGTTGTGGGAGCATGTTTTCGCCAGCGTCCAGGTGGTGTTGATCGGCTTCGTCCTTTCGAGCATCGTTGCGGTGCCGCTTGGATTGACGATGGGCACCTATCGCATCGTCCAGGCCGTTCTCGAACCGTTGGTCAATTTCATACGCTATCTGCCGGTGACGTCCTTCGTGCCGCTTTTCATCCTGTGGATCGGCATCGGCATCGAGCAGCGCGTTGCCGTCATCGTCTTCGGCGTCTTCTTCCAGCAGCTCGTCATGATCGCCGACAGCGCTCGCAGCGTCCAGCGCGACCTTGTCAACGCAGCCTATACGCTCGGCACGAAACGAGGCGACACGGTCTTCCACATCGTCTTTCCGGCCACGCTTCCGAGCGTGCTGGATGTGCTGCGCGTCACCATGGGCTGGGCCTGGACCTATCTCGTCGTGGCCGAACTCGTCGCCGCCCGCAGCGGACTTGGCTACATCTCGCTCAAAGCCATGCGCGGCTTTCAGGTCGACGTGATCTTCATGGCCATCGCCATGATCGGCATCCTTGGTCTTTGCACCGACCAATTGTTCCGGGGCATCCGCCGCCTCGTCGCTCCCTGGGCCAATTGAGGAACACGCACACATGGACGCCCTGAATCTTACGACGAAACCAAAGAGTTCCGACATAGGCATCGACAATGTGGTCCTGCGCTACGGCAAGGGTGACAATGCGGTGCTGGCGCTGGATGGCATTTCCTTTCACGTCGTGCCCAACGAATTCTGTGTGATCGTCGGCCCATCCGGCTGCGGCAAGTCGAGCCTGCTTTATCTCGTCGCCGGTCTTGAGGAGCGCACCGGCGGCATGATCGTAGTCGGCGGCAAGCCTGTTACCGAGCCGGGCCCGGATCGCGGCATGGTGTTTCAGGCATATACGCTGTTTCCCTGGCTTACGGTGGCGCAGAACGTCGAATATGGCCCGAAGCGGAAGGGCATTGCGCCGGCCGAGCGCAGGGTCATTGTCGAGCATTTTCTCCACGAGGTCGGTCTGGCAAAGTTCGCCAACCATTACCCGTCTCAGCTGTCGGGCGGCATGAAGCAGCGCGTTGCGATTGCGCGAGCGCTCGCCAATGATCCGGACGTGCTGCTGATGGATGAGCCTTTTGGAGCGCTCGACAGCCAAACCCGTCACAGCATGCAGAAGCTTTTGCTGAGGATCTGGGATCATTCCAAGAAGACGGTCCTATTCGTTACCCATGACATCGACGAAGCGATCCTGCTGGCGGACAGGGTGCTCGTCATGTCCGGCCGGCCCGGTCAGATCAAGAAGGAAATCCGCGTAGGCCTCCCGCGTCCACGCAGCATGGATCTGGTCATGGAGCCGAACTTCATCGCCATGAAGCGGGAGATCCTCGAGCTCCTGAAGAATGACGAAGACGACGAGCACTAATGCATGTCGCTCAAAAGTGACCTCGGTTTTGGGCAGACGACATGCATGAAACAGACATCGGCAGTCTTCGGTGTGGATGACGAAACGGGCAAGGCATGAGCATCGAGGCGGCGGAATTTGACTATATCGTCATTGGCGCGGGTTCGGCCGGCTGTGTCTTGGCAAACAGGCTGAGCGCAGACCCGGCAGTTCGTGTCTGCCTGATCGAGGCGGGCGGCAGCGACGACCGCACCAGGGTGCGCGTGCCGGCCGGCATTCTCTCGCTCTACGGCAATCCGAACTTCGACTACGGCTACAAGGGCGTGCCGCAGCCGCTGCTCAACAACCGCCGCATACCGGTCAACCGGGGCAAGGTTCTTGGCGGGTCGAGTTCGATCAACTCGATGGTCTATATTCGTGGCGCCGCGCAAGACTACGATGAATGGGCAGCGCTTGGCTGCGCCGGGTGGTCCTATGCCGATGTCCTGCCGGTCTTCAAGAAATTGGAGCGGAACTGCCTGTTGCAGAGCCCCGCCTATCACGGATTCGACGGCGAATTGCTGGTCGACAATCCGCGCGATCCCAACGTGGTATCCAGCCTGTGGGTTGAGGCGGGCAGAGGCGTAGGCCTGCCCGAGAACCGCGACTTCAATGCCGGTGGCCAACTCGGCCTCGGCATCTACAACGTGACCCAGAACAGAGGCGAGCGCTTCTCGGCCTACAGCGCCTTTGTCCGGCCGGTTCTCGGCCGCTCGAATCTGCGGATATTGTCAGGCGTCGAGGTTCTTGATCTGGCGATTGAACGCGAGCGCGTCACCGGCGTCAACGTGATCAGGGAAGGCGCAACCCAACGGTTGGGGTGCCGAGCGGAGGTCGTCCTCAGCGCGGGTGCGATCGGATCGCCGCGCATTCTGCTTGCTTCCGGCGTCGGCCCGGCCGGGGAGCTGAAAGCAGCGGGGATTGAACCGGTCGCGAACCTGCCAGGCGTCGGTAAGAACTTGCGCGACCATGTCGATGGCATGATCACGGTGCGATCGAACAGCCGCAAGACGCTCGGCCTTTCACTTGCCAATCTTCCGGCGATGCTGGCGGCGCCGTTCCAGTATTTCGCCCGGCGCAAAGGCATGCTGACGACCAACTATGTCGAAGCCGGCGGCTTTGCCAGGACGAAGTATGCCGGGAGCATACCCGACATTCAGTTCCACTTCGTGCCGGGCTATCGCAGCCATCGCGGTCGGCTCGTCGAATATGGCCACGGCTATGCCGTGCACACCTGTGTGTTGAGACCGGGGAGCGTCGGCGAAATCACGCTTCAACGCGACGGCACCCGCCGCAATATGCTCATAGACCATCGCTTCTTCAGTGACGAACAGGATGCCCTGACCCTCGTCGAGGGCATAAAGGTCGCGCGTTCGATCCTGGCTTCGCCGGTTTTTGGCGGCATCCGCGGACCGGAAATCCTGCCTGGGCCCGACGTGAACACCGATGACGAGATTCTCGCCTATCTGCGTGCCGAGGCTCTTACCGTCTATCATCCGGTTGGCACGGCCAGGATGGGCAACGACGCCATGGCGGTGGTTGATCCCGCCGGTCTCAAGGTGCGCGGTTTCGACAATCTGCGCGTCGCTGATGCCTCCGTCATGCCGACATTGATCGGGGGCAACACCAATGCGCCATCCATGATGATTGGCGAAAAGGCGGCTATGGCAATACTGGCGTAGCCGTCTGCGCGCGGCCAATTCAGCATTTAGGAACAAGCTAACCACTGCCACATGAAATCGTAATTTTCGCTGCCCGGTCCCTCCAGTAAACCAACGATCAGACCTCCGCCGCATGCGCAGAAACTCTCGGGGAGAGCCAGAAAGGGCCGCTGAATGCCAGTCGAAACAGTAGACACGCTTGTTGTTGGCGGCGGCCAGGCGGGGCTGGCGATGAGCGAGCATCTGAGCAAGTGCGGCGTGCCCCATCTCGTGCTGGAGCGGGACCGCATCGCCGAACGCTGGCGTAGCGAGAGATGGGACTCGCTGGTTGCCAATGGTCCCGCCTGGCATGACCGTTTTCCCGGCATGGAATTTCCCAATGCCGGTCCGGATGCCTTTATCGGCAAGGAGAAGGTCGCCGACTATTTTGTCGCTTACGCCGACATGATCGCTGCCCCCATCCGTTGCGGCGTGGAGGTCAGGAAAGTGGAAAGGCTTGTCGGCCGTCCCGGCTTCCGGATCGAAACCTCGGATGGCGTGATCGAAGCCAGGAGCGTGGTTGCCGCCACCGGCGCTTTCCAGCATCCGGTCATCCCGGCCGTCGTTCCCGGGGACGCCGGACCTATGCAGATACATTCCAGCGCCTATCGCAATCCCGGCCAACTGCCCGCAGGCGCGGTGCTGGTGGTCGGCTCCGGGTCTTCGGGGGTGCAGATCGCCGACGAACTCCAGCGTGCGGGACGGCGGGTTTATCTCTCGGTCGGGCCGCACGATCGGCCGCCGCGGGCCTATCGCGAACGTGACTTCTGCTGGTGGCTGGGGGTTTTGGGCAAGTGGGACGCGCAGGCGCCTGCGCCCGGCACCGAACATGTCACCATCGCGGTCAGCGGCGCGCGTGGCGGCCAGACGATCGACTTCCGGCGCCTTGCCGCGCAAGGGATGACGCTGGTTGGCCGGACCGAATCCTACAGGCACGGTGTGATGACTTTCGCACCCGATCTGGCCAAGAATATCGCGCGCGGCGATGCGAATTACATGTCGGTTCTGGACGAGGCAGATGCCTATGTCGCCCGCAACGGCCTCGACCTTCCCCCGGAGCCCGAGGCCCGCAAGATCGGCCCGGACCCGCGATGCATGACCGATCCCATTCTCGAGCTGAACCTGTCGGAAGCCGAGATAGGTTCGATCATCTGGGCGACGGGATTCACCGTCGACTACAACTGGCTGAAGGTCGATGTGTTCGACGAAAGGGGCAAGCCGAAGCACCAGCGCGGTGTGTCGACCGAGCCCGGCATCTATTTCCTCGGACTGCCTTGGCAATCGCGCAGAGGGTCGAGCTTCATCTGGGGCGTCTGGCACGACGCGCAGCATGTGGCCGACCATATTTCCACGCAGCGCAAATACCTGGCCTACCATGCGTCCGCGAAGCGCGAGACCAAGGTGGCATAGACACGGCACCTCAAACGGGATGCCCCGACCTCGAGCCTGATCCGACGGAGACCAAGATGGCGCATACAAGAATTCGAAAGTTCAACACCAAGGACACTTATCCCGAGCAGAAGCTCGACAATGATCTGTGCCAGGCGGTCGTTACGCGGGGCGGCAGGACCGTCTATCTGCGCGGCCAGTGTCCGCAGGACCTCGACACGGCCAAGAACATCGACAGCCATGATCCGGTCGAGCAGACGCACAAGGTCATGCAGAACATCCGCCAGCTGATCGAGGAGTGCGGCGGCACCATGGAGCACCTGGTCAAGGTGGTGGTCTACATCACCGATGTGCGCCATCGTGAGGCGGTCTACCGTACCATGGGCGAGTATATCAGAGGCGTGCATCCCGTCTCGACCGGCCTTGTCGTGCAGGCCCTGGCGCGGCCGGACTGGCTGGTCGAGATCGACGGCACCGCCGTCATTCCGGACTGATTGCGATGACCTTTTCCATTGTCGCGCGGTGCGGCCGCACCGGCATGTTCGGGGTCGCGGTGTCCTCCTCGTCGCCTGCTGTTGCGGCGCGCTGCGCCTATGCGCAGGCGGGCGCCGGGGCCATTGCCAGCCAGAACGTCACCGATCCTACGCTTGGACTGCGCGGTCTCGAATTGCTGGCGCGCGGCGCGTCCGCGGCGGAGGCGATTGCCATATTGAAGCGCACCGGTGCCTATCCCGAATACCGGCAGGTGCTGGCTGTCGACGCCGCTGGAGCGACCGCGATCCATTCGGGTCCCAAAGCTCTTGGCATCTGGGCGGAGGCGCGAGCTGACAATGTCGCTTGCGGCGGCAACATGCTGGCCCATGATGGCGTGCCGCAAGCGATGGTCGAGGCTTTCCTGGCGTCGGAGGGGCATCTCGGCGACCGCCTCATCGCGACTATGCGCGCGGCGCTGACAGCCGGCGGCGAGGCTGGCCCTGTCCATTCCGCCGGCATGAAGCTGGTGCGTGAGGTGGCGTGGCCGGTCGCCGACCTGCGCTGCGACTGGACCGACGATTGTCCTATCGAGCAACTGGCGGCGCTGTGGCAACTCTACAAGCCACAGCTCGATGCCTATGTGACCCGCGCGATCAACCCATCCGATGCGCCGAGCTACGGCGTGCCGGGCGACGAATAGTCAAGACAGGGGTCACCTGCGATGAGTGAACTCAGCCACAAGGACTGGATCGGCAAGGCGTCCGCGATCCGTTTTCGTGACAAGGCGTTCATCGACGGCAAGACGGTCGCGGCGCGTTCGGGCCGGACCTTTGCCAGCGTCAATCCGGCAACGGGCGAGGTGCTGGCCGAAGTGGCGTCCTGCGGCGAGGAAGACATCGATCTGGCGGTTGCCGCCGCTAGGCGCAGCTTCAACGCCGGCGTCTGGTCGCGCACCAGCCCGGCGCACCGCAACGAGGTGTTGCTGCGGCTGGCGCAGCTGCTGCGCGACAACCTGCATGAACTGGCCCTGCTTGAATCGCTGGACATGGGCAAACTGGTCAGGGATGCGGCCTCGGTCGACGTCCCCGGTTCGGCGGCGATCTTCCAATGGTATGGCGAGGCCATCGACAAGATCTATGGCGAGGTGGCGCCGACCGGCGAAGGCGATCTGGTGCTGGTGCGGCGCGAGCCGCTTGGCGTGGTCGGCGCGGTGGTGCCGTGGAACTTCCCGCTCGACATGGCGACCTGGAAGTGCGCGCCGGCGCTGGCGGCGGGCAATTCGGTGGTGCTGAAACCCGCCGAGCAGTCGCCTCTGTCGGCCCTGCTCCTGGCGGAGCTGGCGATGGAGGCGGGCCTGCCTGCCGGCGTGCTCAATGTCGTGCCCGGCCTTGGCGAAACCGCCGGCCAGGCGCTTGGCCGCCATATGGATGTGGATTGCCTCGCCTTCACCGGTTCGACCGCGGTGGGCAAGATGTTCCTGCAATATTCCGGGCAGTCGAACATGAAGCAGGTCTGGCTGGAGACCGGCGGCAAGAGCCCCAACCTCGTCTTTGCCGACTGCGGGGATCTCGATGTGGTGGCCGATATGGCGGCCTTCGGCATCTTCTTCAACCAGGGCGAGGTCTGTTCCGCCAATTCACGCCTGCTCGTCCAGCGCGGCATCAAGGATGCCCTGGTGGAGAAACTGGTGCAGCGTGCGGCGGCCACGCAGCCCGGCGATCCGCTCGATCCGATTTCGAAAATGGGCGCGATGGTCGATAGTCGCCACGCCGCCAATGTCATGCGCTTCGTCGAGGCCGGTAAAAAGACCGCGCGCCTGGTCGCGGGCGGCGACATGGTCACGGTCAATGGGCGCGGCAGCTTTGTCCAGCCCACCATTTTCGACGATGTCACGCCTGCCGATCCGATTGCCCGCGACGAGATCTTCGGGCCGGTGCTTTCGGTCATTGCCTTCGATGACGAGGCCGACGCGATCCGCATCGCTAATGACAGCCCCTACGGGCTCGCCGCATCGCTGTGGACCGACAGCCTGTCGCGCGCGCACCGCATCGCCGGGCGGCTGCAGGCCGGCACAGTTTCCGTCAACAAGGTCGACGCTCTGAGCCCGATGACGCCGTTCGGTGGTTTCAAGCAATCCGGCTTCGGCCGCGACCTGTCGCTGCATGCGCTCGACAAGTACACCGCGCTCAAAACGACATGGATCAAATACTGATGGGCGCCTAAAGCGCATCGCGATCGAACGGATTCAAGCGATGCGCTTTAGGCCTTTGCTCCATGCATGTCGTTTGCGCAAAACCGGGGCCACTTTTGCGCGACATGCATTAGGCTTGATCGAAGCCCTCAAACCGGCAACATAGCCAGCCATGCCGCTACGCTTCACGCTCAGACAGCTGGAATATTTCGTTGCCGTGGGCGAAGCCGGCTCCATCGCCAAGGCGGCCGAGCAGGTCAATGTGTCGCCGCCATCGATTTCGGCCTCGATCGCGCAGTTGGAAACCGAGTTCGGCGTCCAGCTTTTTGTCCGCAAGCATTCGCACGGCCTCTCGCTCACCGCCGGTGGCCGCATCTTCCTCAAGGAAGCCGCCCGGCTGCTCAACGATGCCGATGCCTTGCATGACGTCGCCGGCGATTTTGCCGAGAAGGTGCGCGGCCCGCTGGCGGTGGGATGCCTGCTGACCTTTGCGCAGATCGTGCTGCCGGCGCTGCGCATGCGGTTCGAGCGCGCTTATCCCGATGTGCGCGTGCGCCAGTTCGAGCGCAATCAGGGGCAATTGCTTGAGATGCTGCAGCGCGGTGAAATCGACCTCGCCCTGACCTACGATCTCGAACTGTCGCAGGACATGACCTTCGAGCCGCTGATGTTGGTGCCGGCCTATGTCATGCTGCCGGCGGGCCATCGTTTCGCGGCCAAGGCGTCGATCACGACGGAGGAACTGGCCGACGAGCCGATGGTGCTGCTCGACCTGCCGTACAGCCGCGAATATTTCCTGTCGGCATTCCACCAGCGAGGGATCCGGCCCAATATTGCCGAGCGCACCGGCGACATTGCGGTCATGCGCTCCATGGTGGCCAACGGCTTCGGCTACGGCATCGCCAACATGCGGCCGCTCAACACGCTGGCGCCGGACGGCAAGCCGCTCGTCTTCGTGCCGTTGGACGGTGACCTCCGGCCGCTGACCATGGGCGTCGCCTTGCCCAATTCCGAACATCGTACGCAATCCGCCCAGGCGTTCATCGACCACTGCCGGCATTTTGTCGTCGAGCAAGGTGTGTTCGGCGCCGAGCGGGCCGTCGGCCAGGCAGCGCTTCCGCAGAAGTAGCGCCCGCTTACGCCAGTTGCTGGTCGGCAAGCCGCTTCAGCAATTTTTCCAGCATGTCGTCGCAGCGGCGCATCTGCTCGACGCTGACGAATTCGTCCGGCTTGTGCCCTTGCGCCATCGACCCCGGTCCGCACACGACCGTCGGCGTGCCGAGATCGCGGCTGAACAGGCCGCCTTCCGTGCCGAAGGCCATCTTGATGGTATTGTTGGCGCCGGTCAGCGATTTGACGAAGGCGACGGCTTGCGAACTGGCTGGCGTGTCCAGGCCGGGATAGGTGTTGGTGATGTCGATGTCGATTGCTGCCTCGGGCGCGATAGTCGAGGCTTCGGAAGCAATATGAGCAGCCTCCTTGCGCAGGCGGTCGAGAATCTCGTGCGGGTCGTCGGCTGCGACATTGCGGATTTCGAAGTCGACCTGGCAAAGGTTCGGCACGATGTTCAGCGCCACGCCGGCGTTGATCTTGCCGACATGGACGGTCGTGTATGATATGTCGTAGTCGCCGTCGCGGGCGCCATCGCGCATCAGCCGGTCCTGTTCGCGGCGCAAGGCGGCGACGAAGTCGCAGCCGAGATGGATGGCGTTGAGCGCCAGCGGGGCCAGCGCCGAATGGCCTTCGCGCCCCTTGCAAAGCGCGCGTGCGGCAAGCTTGCCCTTGTGCCCCGTCGCCACCTGCATATCGGTCGGCTCGCCGACAATGCATAGCAGCGGCCGATGCGGGGCCGCTTGCAGCATGTCGATTAGGCTGCGCACACCGATGCAGCCGATCTCCTCGTCGTAGGAGAGTGCCAGGTGCAGAGGCGTCTTCAGCGTCATTTTCGCGGCCTTGAGGCACGCGGCGAGCGCGCAGGCCACAAAACCCTTCATGTCGGCCGCGCCGCGTCCGTAAAGCTTGCCGTCACGGTTCGTCATCTCGAAGGGCGGCAGCGTCCAGGCCTGGCCGTCGACGGGAACGACGTCGGTGTGACCGGACAGCATGATGCCGGAAGCATCAGTCGGTCCGATGGTGGCAAAGAGGTTGGCCTTGTGGCCGTCCTCGCTGTGGATGATCTGGCTGGCAGTGCCGTGCGCGTCTAGCAGGTCCGCCACGTAGTTGACGAGGGCGAGGTTCGAGTCGCGGCTCACCGTCGGGAATGCGAGCAGCTTTTCAAGGATCTGGGTGCTGTCCATGCGTCTTGTGCCTCATTGGCCGTCGGTACTTCTAGCATCGCGTGGCCGGGGCCTTGAAGTCGCATTTGGCTCAGTCGGGATTCAGCGGATGCTAATCCGGATGTGTGCGATTAGGCGCGGCCTAACCGGCACAGAAGAAATCTGTTGTTTTCCGGCGCTTGCCGCAACTTATGAATGGTCTCACGGCATCAACCCACTGGGCCGGCCGGCTTGCGTCACGCCTCGAAACCATGATCGGGCGTGCTGCAGGGCGACGCTGGCAGGAAGGCACGTTCCATGCGCGATCCGCGCTATGATATTTTGTTCGAGCCCGTGAAGATCGGTCCGGTGACCGCCAAGAACCGCTTCTATCAGGTGCCGCATTGCAATGGCGGCGGCTATCGCGACCCTTCGGCCGCGGCCGAGATGCGCCGCATCAAGTCGGAAGGCGGCTGGGGCGTCATCTTCACCGAGCAAACCGAGATGCACCACACATCCGAGATCACGCCCTTCATCGAGCTCAGGCTGTGGGACGATGCCGATATTCCGGCGCTGGCGAAGATGGCCAAGGCAATGCACCAGCATGGCGCGCTGGCCGGCATCCAACTGGCCTACTCAGGCATCAACGGGCCGAACCTCTACACCAAGGAAGTGCCGCGCGGGCCGTCGGCCCTGCCGATCCGCACCTTCACCAACGATCCGGTGCAGGCGCGCGCCATGGACAAGCAGGATATTCGCGACCTGCGCCGCTGGCATCGCAATGCCTTCAAACGGGCGAGGCTCGCGGGCTTCGATTTGGTGTGCCTCTACGGCGCGCATGGCTTCGGCATCATCCAGCACTTCCTGTCCACGGCCACCAACCAGCGCAGCGACGAATATGGCGGCTCGCTGGAGAACCGCTCGCGGCTGATGCGTGAGCTGATCGAAGAGGGCAGGGACGCTATCGGCGACACGTGCGGCCTGACGCTGCGGCTGTCGCTGGACGAGATGATCGGTGAGCTCGGCTTTGCCAATTCCGAAGTGCGCGACATGATCGAGATGCATGCCGATCTGCCCGACCTCTGGGACCTGGCGCATGGCGCTTGGGAGGACTGCTCCGGGCCGTCGCGGTTCAAGGAGGAGGGCGCGCAGGAGAGCCTGGTGTCCGGCATCAAGAAACTGACCTCGAAGCCGGTCGTCGGCGTCGGTCGCTTCACCTCGCCGGATGTGATGGTGAAGATGATCAAGTCCGGCACGCTGGATTTCATCGGCTGCGCGCGCCCATCGATTGCCGATCCCTTCCTGCCGAAGAAGGTGGAGGAGGGGCGCATCGAGGACATTCGCGAATGCATCGGCTGCAACATCTGCATCACCGGCGACATGACCATGTCGATCTCGCGCTGCACGCAGAACCCAACCTTCATGGAGGAATGGCGCAAGGGCTGGCATCCCGAACGCATGCAGGCCAAGGGCGATAGCGACAGCGTGCTGATCGTCGGCGCCGGCCCGGCCGGGCTGGAGGCGGCGCGTGCGCTCGGCCTGCGCGGCTATCAGGTGGCCATCGCCGAAGCCGGCACCGAACTCGGCGGCCGCGTGGCGCGCGAGTGCCGCTTGCCTGGTCTCTCGGCATGGGGACGCGTGCGCGACTACCGCCAGTACCAGATCAGCCAGATGTCCAATGTCGACGTCTATTTCGAAAGCCGATTGTCGGCGCAGGAGATACTGGACTTCGGCTTTCAGAACATTGCGCTTGCCACCGGCTCGACATGGCGCCGAGACGGCGTGGCGCGCGCGCATGTCGTGTCGATGCCGATCGACCCGGCCATGCCGGTCTACACGCCGGACGATCTGATGGCCGGCACTGTGCCGACCGGCAGTGTCGTGCTGTTCGACGACGACCACTACTACATGGGTGGCGTTCTGGCCGAGCTGATGGCGCGCCAGGGCGCGAAGGTGACGCTGGTGACGCCGTCGGCCTATGTATCCGACTGGACCCGCAACACGCTGGAGCAGGGCGCCATCCATCGCCGGCTGGCCGAACGCGGCGTCGAGATCGTGCTGAACCGGACTGTGACGCGCATCGTGCCGGGCGGTGTTATCACAGTCTGCGCCTATACAGGCGCCCGGAGCGACATCATTGCCGACGCGGTGGTGCTGGTGACATCGCGCCAGCAGGACGATGGTGTCTGGCAAGGCCTGAAGGCGCGGCGGGACGAATGGGCCGACAGCGGAATCCGCTCGATCAAAATCATCGGCGATGCCGAGGCGCCGGGTCCGATCGCCTGGGCAACCTATGCCGGCCACCGCTTCGCGCGCGAGCTGGATGAAGCCGATATCGGCGACGCACTGCCCTTCCGCCGCGAGGTCACGGCGTTGGCCGCGGAATAGGGCGCCTGCGGTGCGGTCAGCGAATATCGGATTGTTCAACCATACCGCATTGCACAATTCCTTCGCTTGGTCACAATGCAGGCATGGTTCGAACCGCACTCGCCGTCCTGGTGATCGATGAAAACCGCATCCGCGCCGCGATCATCGAGGCGGGGTTGCGCGAGGCCGGCCATGAGCGGGTCACTGTCATCCATGATGTGACCGGCATTGCGCGGCGGATCGCCGAGATCGAGCCCGATGTCATCGTCATCGATCTCGAAAACCCGAATCGCGACATGCTGGAAAACATGTTCCAGCTGTCGCGTGCCGTAAAACGGCCGATCGCCATGTTCGTCGACCGCTCCGACCAGGCCTCGATCGAGGCGGCGGTCGATGCCGGCGTTTCGGCCTATGTCGTCGACGGTCTGCGGCAAGAGCGCGTCAAGCCGATCCTCGACATGGCGGTCAGCCGCTTCAACGCTTTTTCGCGCATGGCGCGCGAACTGGAAGAGGTTCGCGGCGAGCTCGAGAGCCGCAAGGTGATCGACCGCGCCAAGCGCATCCTGATGAAATCGCGCGGCCTCTCCGAAGAGGCCGCCTACACGCTGCTGCGCAAGACGGCGATGAACCAGAACCGCAAGATCGGCGACATCGCCCAAAGCCTGGTGACTGCCGCGGGGCTGCTGGGACCGGCGGAGGACGAATGAGCATGACTGCCGAGCACCAGATCACCGCCGGCTTCATGCCGCTTTTCGACAGCGCCGTGCTGGTCGCGGCGGGCGAACTTGGCTTCGCCGCGCAAGAAGGCATCGATCTGAAGCTGCACCGCGAGACATCCTGGGCCAACATCCGCGACCGCATCGCCATCGGCCACTTCCATCTCGCGCATATGCTGGGACC
>NZ_RZQE01000780.1:0-1834 GCF_004022955.1 Mesorhizobium sp. M7A.F.Ca.US.002.01.1.1
CAAGAAGCACCGGTCGCAGATCCGGAAATTCGAGACCGTCGGCAGCCACCGGCGCATCGAGGCCGGCACCCCGGACGAGGTCGACAGGCTGCTCGACGCCTTCTTCGAGATGAAGGAACTCCGCTTCCGCAAGATGGGCATCGCCAACGTCTTCGGCGACGCGCAGGTGCGCGGCTTCTTCCGCGCGCTGTTTTCGCAAGCACTTAGCGAGGACAAGCCTTCCTTCGTGCTGCACGGGCTCGAGGTTGCCGGCAAGCTGCGCGCCATTACCGGTTCAAGCCGCTCGGGCAAACGCCTGATCTGCGAATTCGGAGCGATCGCCGAGGACGATCTCGGGCACGCCAGCCCCGGCGACTTCCTGTTCTTCGACAACATCCAGGAAGCCTGCGAGACCGGTTTCGAGGTCTATGACTTTTCGGTAGGAGATGAGCCTTACAAGCGGCTGTGGTGCGATATCGAAACGCGGCATTTCGAAGTGCTGGTCCCCTTGACCGTGAAGGGCCGCATGCTGGCGCTGACGCTTCGGCAAGGCGCGCGGCTGAAAGCCTTCGTCAAGAACAGCCCGACGATCTGGAAGCTGACCAAGGTACTGCGCCGCAAAGCCGCCGGCCAGGCGGCGCCCTCGGAAGAAGATAGCTAACGCAATGACGCCGATCATCCGCACACTGTCCCTGCAGGAACTGGCGCTTCTCGTCGACTGGGCGGCCGCGGAAGGCTGGAACCCAGGTCTTGAAGACCCGGCGATGCTCCAGGCGGCGGACCCCGAAGGCTTCATCGGCGCCTTTGTCGGCGACGACATGGTCGCGGCAATTTCGGCCGTGGCCTATGGCAGCGAATTCGGCTTCATCGGCCTCTACATCTCCCGGCCTGACATGCGCGGCATGGGCTACGGCAAGACGGTGTGGGACGCCGGCATGAAAAGGCTTGCAGGCCGGACCGTCGGCCTTGACGGCGTCGCCGAGCAGCAGGCCAATTACCGGCGCAAGGGCTTCGCGCCGGCCTACGAGACCATCCGCTTCACCGGGCGCAAGGCAGGCCCGACGGCCAGGGCCGATGGGTTGCGGACGATTACAACGCAACTCCTATCCGATGTCGTCGCCTATGACGCCCATTGTTTTCCGGCGCCGCGGCGGGCCTTCCTGCAGCGATGGCTGCAGGAACCGCATCATGGGTTGGCGGCAATCGGTTCGCGCGGCGTGACCGGCTTTGGCGTGGCGCGCCGGTGTCGATCCGGCTTCAAGATCGGCCCGCTGTTTGCCGACGACATGGAAATCGCTTTGCAACTCCTGGAGGGACTGGCCGGTGCCTGTGAGGGCGGCGAGCTGCATATCGACGTCCCCGCCGATAACACCGGTTTCATAACTGCGCTCGATGCGGCCGGCTTTGCGCCGACCTTCACCACCACGCGCATGTACAAGGGGCCTGCCCCGGAACTGGACCTGCAAAGGGTGTTCGGCGTAACGACCCTGGAACTGGGCTAGATCGGGCGAACCGCTGAACGGCTCCGCCAGGCGATCCGCGGCTCTCTCAGGCGGCGGCAGTGCGCCGTCCCGGCACCGGATTGCCGGGCGGTTCGTGGCCGAGCGGCGTCACCAGCGTCAGGTCGGGATAGCCGTTCTCGATCAGTTTGACGGCAGCTTGCGTCACCTCGTCGTCGGCCTCCAGCATGGAGAGAAAAACCTCGGTGGCGTCGCCGGTCAGACGGCCGATGCCCTGCGCGTCGGCTGGTCCGCATTCGACCACGACCAGATCATAAGCCGTTGTCAGCGATTGCATGATGATCGGCAGCCGGTCGGCGGCGCGCATGGCGCGGACCGGATCGGCGGTTTCCGCC
>NZ_RZQE01000781.1:0-1832 GCF_004022955.1 Mesorhizobium sp. M7A.F.Ca.US.002.01.1.1
GATATGGGGGCCGAAGGATTAATCGCGCCGATGGTGAGTACCGTCGAGCAGGCGCAGCACATCATCAGTTCCATGAAATACCATCCGGCTGGCGCTCGCGGCGTGGCGCTGCAGATCGCGCATGACCGTTACCGTCCGGGCTCGGTTGCAGATAAGTTCGAGGCGGCCAACCAGCGCTCGGTGTTCATCTGCCTGATCGAGACCGCCGACGGCGTCAAGAACATCGACGGCATTGCGGGATTGGACGGCGTCGATTGTCTGTGGGTCGGTCACTTTGATCTGTCGGTCTCGCTCGGCATTCCCGGCGACTTCGCGCACCCGACCTTCATCGCCGCGATGGCCAAAATCGTTTCCGCCGCCAAAAGGCACAACAAGTCGCTCGGGCGCCTGGTGCCCAACGTCCAGCAGGGCCACGAGTTCTACGCACAAGGCTTCGACTTCATTTGTTATTCGGGCGACGTCTGGATACTGCACGACGCGATCGCCGACGCGGTCTCCAAAATCCGGGCCGGGTGCCAGTAAGAACGGAGGAGAGAATGGGCGACCTAAAGTTCAAGGTGGCGCTTTCCGGTGATTTCCGCATGCCGGACGGCTCGCTGACCTATCCCGACTTCGACCTGGAGCCTCTGCGCAAGGCGCCAGGCCTCGAGATGACATTCCTGGAATCGAATAACCCGCTTCGCGCCGACCAGCTTGAGGACTTCGATGCGCTGATCCTTCTCACTCATCGCTTCGTTTCCACGAGTGTCCCCAAGAGCGGTCGGCTGGCCGTCGTTGCCCGCTTCGGCGTCGGCTACGATACTGTCGACGTCGAGGCCTGCACTGCCGCCGGCATCGCTCTGGTCATCACGCCCGATGGGGTAAGACGGCCGGTCGCCGTATCCGTCATCACCTTTATGTTGGCACTCACCGGCAAGCTGTTCACGAAGGACGCCCTCACCCGTAAGGGACCTCATGGCTTCCAGGAGCGCTCCCAACATATGGGTGTCGGGCTCGTGGGGCGTACGCTGGGGTCGCTCGGCATCGGCAACATAGGCGCCGAAGTTTTTCGCCTGGCAAAGCCCTTCGATATGAGGTTCATCGCCCATGACCCATTTGCAGACAAGAAGGTCGCTGCCGAACTAGGCGTGGAGCTGGTCGGACTGGAAGATCTGTTTCGTCGCGCCGACGTGCTGTCGGTAAGTTGTCCGCTGACGCCTGACACGCGTCATCTCGTCAGTGCCGAGCGGCTCGCCCTGATGAAGCCTACTGCTTACCTGATCAATACAGCGCGCGGCCCGATCGTCGACCAGAAGGCGTTGGCACAAGCCCTGCGGGAGCGTCGTATCGCCGGCGCCGGTCTCGACGTGCTGGAGCAGGAGCCGCCGGATGCTGACGATGCAATCCTCAAACTCGACAACGTCATCCTTGCCCCGCACGCATTGTGCTGGACCGACCAGTGCTTTGCCGGCAACGGCGCTGCAGACGTCAAAGCGGTAATCGAGGTTCAACATGGTCGCGAGCCGCGCGGTGTGGTCAATCGCGAGGTGCTTTCGAGCGAGCGGTGGAAGGATAGGCTGGCCGTTTTCGCGGGCCGCTTCGGAAGCTAGGAGTGCGAGAATTTGGCGCGCCGCCGCGGCCATTGCGGGGGCCTTACGGGAGGAATGCTCGACCGCCGCGCCTGCGGACGAGTGAGCAAATGAGAAAACGGGAGGACCAAGCACTATGAACGATCGTGAAAAACGTGACTTTCAGGCCGGTCTCGAAGCAGAGGTCGACGCCTTCATGCGTGGCGAAACGACCCGCCGGAATTTCATAACCCGCTTCGGCCAGATGACCGGTATGTTGGCAGC
>NZ_RZQE01000782.1:0-1827 GCF_004022955.1 Mesorhizobium sp. M7A.F.Ca.US.002.01.1.1
ACCAGGAACTGGAGCGCCAGGCGCTCGCTCTTCACCGGCTGACCGACGAAGCGGCCTTGGCGGCTCGGGCGCTTCCGGGCGCCCAAGCCGCCGTCAACGCGCTCGTTGTGAAGGGCGGCAGGCCCGATTTCGGCGAAGGCGCCGCCATGCAGGCGGACCTCATCAAGAACGCCGGCACGCTCTACCAGCTCAAGCGCGACCAGGAAGTGGCGCTCGGCCGCATCGGCGCCCGATCGCCGCAGGAACTGGCCGACGCCGCGCGAGCTGCGGAGCGGGCAAAGCCGTTCACGGGCGAAAGCTTCACGGTCCGGCAGCTGCGCGAGGAAAGTGCCGCGGCTCTGGCGGCTGCCCAGGCGCAGCATCAGCTCAGCGAAGCCCAGCAGCAACGCGCGCGGGATCTGCAGCAGACGATTGCGGGCGCGCGGGTCGATCTCGACCTGGTCGGGCAGACCACGGCGGCCACGGAGGCCTATCGCCTCGAAAGCCAGCTGCTGGCACAAGTGCAGGAAGAGGCGGCGCGCAATCACGTCGCCGTCGACCAGGCCGAGATCGCCAGCATCCACCAGAAGGCAACCGAATACGGCAAGCTGCGCGCCCTGCAGCAGGCGCGGGACACGATCCATGGACAGGTCGAGGATCTGGAGGTGCAGCGCGCCGAGCTCGCCCTGGTCGGCGCCAGCAAGCTTGCCCACGACCGCATCATCGCTGCCCTGAAGACAGAGCAGGAGATCCGCAGGCTCGGCATCGATGTCTACGGCCAGGAAGCCGAGGCCATGCGCGCCAACACGGCAGCCGCCGCCGCGCTGGCCGATGCGACGGCACGGGCCAGCCTGCAGCAGCAGCTCCAGTTCGACCGCGACCAGATGTTCCGCTCGCCGACAGAGCAGAACGTCGCCTCGACGATGCGCGGCGCCGGCCTCGACTACGATCCCAACTCGGCGATCGCCCAGCAGATCCGCTACAACGAGCAGCTCAAGACGACCAAGGCCGCCTGGGAAGACATCTTCTCGACGGTCAGCGACGGCATAGACGGGATCAGCGACGCGCTGTTCAGCGGCGGCTCGATCGAGGATGCCATCAGGAAGGCCGGCCAGCAGCTCGCCAAGACGATGTTCGACATGGCGGTGACCAACCCGCTGAAGAACTGGCTGACCGGCGGCAATTTCAACACGATCGCGGATCTCGGCATCTTCGGCTCCGGCGCATCGAGCGGCAAGGGCGGCGGCTTCGGCGGTGTGCTCGGCCAGATGCTGGGCGCCCAGAAGGCCGTCGCCTCGATGCAGGTGCAGGCCGCCAGCGTTTTCATCAACGGATCGCCCCTCGGCGGCATCCCCGGTCTTCCTGGCGCCGCCAACGACAATGGCGGCGGCGGCATCCTCGGCTGGGTCAAAAGCCTGTTCAGCGGAGCGAACGACAATCAGCCGTTTAAGGCCGACACCACGCTGACCGACTTCCTCGGCGGTGGCGGCGGCCCGAACACGGCGGCGACGGCCGCCAAGCTGCTCAGTGGGCTGGGTTCGCCGCTCGGTGCCTCAAGCGCTGTCAGCAGCATCGCGGCATCCGCCGCCGGCGGCGGTTCGGTCGTCTCGATGATCCGCGAGGCTGCGGCCCGCGAGGGCATCGATCCCGACATCTTCCTGCGCGTTGCAAAAGCCGAGGGCGGGCTCAGCGGCTTCATCCAAAGCAGCGTCATTAAAAACGGCATCAGGGAGCCCTCGTTTGGGCCGATGCAGCTGCTCAAGGGCGGTCCCGGTACCGGCTTCCCGCGCGGCCTCGGAAACGCCTTCCAGGAGCAGACCGGCCTTGACCCGGCCGACCCTGCAAACA
>NZ_RZQE01000783.1:0-1778 GCF_004022955.1 Mesorhizobium sp. M7A.F.Ca.US.002.01.1.1
GACTAAAGTCATCCCTTCTCGCAGCGTGCCGCGTCCTCCGGTTTGACACAGGGGTGCCGAATGCGCATGTCCTTGCTTTTCATTTCACTGCTGATTGCACACATCCCGATTGTATCGCATGCCGCCGCCATTCACGACGCCGCCGTGAAGGGAGATGTCGCGGCAATTGCGGCAGCGCTCGACGCCGGTGCCGGCGTCGACGAGAGCGATGGAAAAGCAACGCCGCTCTATCTTTCGGTTAGGGGCGGGCATCTTGCGGCGGCAAAACTGCTCATGGAACGAGGTGCCGACGCCAACGTTGCCCCGACGCCGCTTTTGGGACCTCCCCTCATGCCGGCTTTGGCAAAACGCAGGGTCGACTTGATCAATCTGTTGCTGCAGGGGGGCGCAAATCCAAATGCGCAGCGCGGCGGTGAATCCGCCCTTCACATCGCCGTCAGATCCGGCTGTCTCGATTGCGTGAAGGCACTGGTCGAGGCCGGCGCCGATGTGAATGCGAAGACAAAGGACGGCAAGACACCGCTCCACATGGCAAAATTCAAGGGGCAACATGAAGTTGCCGCCTATCTCTTGTCGCACGGCGTCGTCTTGCCAACGCCAGCCCCTATCTCGATGAAATTGTCAAATGCGGATGTCGAGAAAGGCCGAACCTACTTCACCCATGTGTGTCACGGTTGCCACAATGCCGAGCCAAAGGGAGAGACCAAGACGGGGCCCAACTTGTGGGGCGTCGTCGGCCGCGACAAGGCATCCATGGCAAGTATGCGTTACTCCGACACATTGCTGGGCTGGGAAGGTGTATGGACGTATGAGGACCTGAACACATATCTCTTCGGGCCCATGCTCACAACGCCGGGCGTCAAGATGGAGACGCCCGGTGTCCCGGACGAGACCGAACGGGTCAACGTGATCGCGTACTTGCGCACACTCAGCGACAAGCCGATTCCGCTGCCCTGAACCCCTACCCAGTATCGCCCCTTTGTAAAAGCGCACTGGGGAAGCCCTGCCAATGCCAGCGCGCAAAAGAAGCCTTTAACGCTTATTCAATTTATCTATTTTAGAATGTGCTAATGCGCTTCTCAATCCTGCTTTTTGGCTGGGCAGTATTTTGCGGTTGGGATTTCGCCGCCAATGATGGCCAAACCATTATTGGCCTTGGCGTGCGAGTTGCCAGGCTATTCCACCTCTCCGGGCTAATTTGAAGTTAGGACGACGTCAGCGCTTCTTCACCTTCGGCGTGATCTCCTCGACCCGCACCTTGTCGCCGATCTCCCTTAGCGAGCGGGTATGTCCGAGGCAGGCTCGTCGAGAAAGGCCCCTGCCCCTTTTTACTAGCTCTCGACGAGCCGTGCGCCGCTTACCCCCGGACGGCAAACGCTGTCGCAGTCTGCCTTGATCGTCAAGCGACTGTTCTGTTCGCGTGTTCGTTAGCTCAATCAGGTTGCGCTAATGTCACATTCGGTGGACGCGTACGCGTGCGCGCAACTGCAAGCCGTCTCATTCACCCTTCCGCCGTCTCAATTTCGGCATGATCTCCTCGATCCGCGCCTTCAAGCCGTCGTGGGCCATCGCCACCGGTGACGACGCCCATTCCGAACGCAATCGAGAATATCTTGATCCAGAACGTCGAGATGCGGAGATAGATGTCCCTTCCGGTCAAGAAATTGAGGCCTTCCAGCATCGCGATGAACGCGGCCATCCTACAGTAATAGCCGGCAGCAGGATGTGCCAGCCGATGACTCAGCCGAACTGCAGTCGCGATAGCAATACAGGATCTG
>NZ_RZQE01000784.1:0-1736 GCF_004022955.1 Mesorhizobium sp. M7A.F.Ca.US.002.01.1.1
AGCAGCAAGCGGAACTCGTAGCTGTCGCCTTGCGCTTCCGGATCGTCGGGCGTGCGCCGAAACAGCCAGGACTGGCCAGGCGCACGATCCAGCAGATTCTCTTCGGTCAGTTTGTTCAACGCTTTTAATACCGTCTTGCGCTCGGCACTGTAGCGCCGCATCAATCCCGCGACGGTCACCGTCTGGTCCAGTCGCCGCGCCGAGCGGTCGCGCAGGATCGCCTCGGCCAACTCGTCCTCCTCGGCAGCGGGCAATTCCGTGGCGACCGAAGCCTGCGCGGTGAGGTCGATGGCCAGATGATAACCGGACTCCGCCTCCCAGCGCACGACGCCCCGTTCCGCGAGCAGGCCGAGTGCCGCCCGCACCGGCGTGCGCGAGACATTGCACAGCGACGCGATCTGCTGCTCGGGCAAGCGTGCACCGGGCTCGAAGCCGCGCTGGCGCGCCACATCCAGGATGCGCTGCGCCAGATCAAGATGGTTGGTGCGGGGTCGTCTGGCTGCGGCTTGCATGGCTGGTCCAGCGGAAAACGAGATGACCGCATTGATTTGACCGATCGCCCGAACGGACGCAATCGGCCAGTTTCCTCGGTCGTTTGACAAATTATGGATTGACGTACTTTTTTCTGCAATAGTACTGTCAGCACAATCGGCGAGAAAAAGACCGAGGGAACAGGATCGAGGCAGCGGCAAGGGTCGCAAGCGTTGGTCCGGCGAATGAAATTCGACGATCAACCGAATGGGAGTCTGTCATGACCGCTACCAGCCTGCGGCGCCGTGCGCTGAAAACATCTTCGATCGCACTTGGCCTGGCCTTGGCGCTGTCCGCGCCGGCGACGGCTGCCGACCTCGTCATTTCCAACTGGGACGGCTACATGGCACCCGACGCCATGGCCGCCTTCAAGACCGCAACCGGCGTTTCGGGCGAAGTGGTGGTGCATGCCACCAATGAAGAGATCATGGGCAAGCTGATCGCCGCCGGCGGCAAGGGCTATGACGTGGTCTTTGTCTCCTCACCCTTCGCCGAGGTGCTGAACAAGCTCGGCCTGACCGAGCCGATCGACCACGCCAAGATCCCCAACCTCGCCAACCTCTATCCGGAAGCAGCCAAGCTGCCGCACGATGTCGGCAATGCCTTCTCGGTGCCCTACACCTGGGGCACCACCGGCCTCTGCTATCGCTCGGATCTGATGAAGGTCGCACCGGCCAGCTGGAGCGACCTGCTCGCGCCCTCCGACGAATTGAAGGGCAAGACCACCATGCTGGCGACCGACCGCTGGCTGCTGGCCGCCGGCCAGCTCGACAAGGGCTATTCGGTCAACGAAACCGACCCGGCCAAGATGGCCGAGGTCAAGGATCTGCTGATCTCGGCCAAGAAGACCCTGCTCGCCTATGACGACACCACCTTCTATTCCAAGCTGGTGTCCGGCGAGGCACTGATGGTGCAGGCCTGGGACGGCTGGTGCAATTACGGCATCGCCGAAAAGCCGGAGATCAAATACGTCATTCCCAAGGAAGGTTCGGACCTCTGGGTCGACACGATGGTGGTGATGAAGGCCTCCGCCAACAAGGACGCCGCCTTCCAGTTCATCAACTTCATGCTCGACGCCAAGAACCACGCCTGGGCGGCGCAGAACATCGACTACAAGGTGCCGAACAAGCCGGCCATGGAGAGCCTGCCGGCCGATTTTCTGGCAAAATTCCCCAACATGGCGATGCCGGTGGCCGATCTCGTCA
>NZ_RZQE01000785.1:0-1767 GCF_004022955.1 Mesorhizobium sp. M7A.F.Ca.US.002.01.1.1
GTGCAGGAATGCGATCCCGCCGAAACCCACAAATACGGCATCGTCGGCCGCGGCGAGGACACGCATCACGGCTTCCGTATCACCGAGATGGTGGAAAAGCCGAAGGCCGGCACCGCGCCGTCCAACCTCTACATCAACGGCCGCTACATCCTGCAGCCGGAGATCTTCAAGATCCTAGAAGGTCAGGAAAAAGGCGCCGGCAACGAGATCCAGCTCACCGACGCCATGCTGAAGCTGGAAAAGCAGCAGCCTTTCTACGGCTACCACTATCGAGGCCGCACGTTCGACTGCGGATCGCCGGAGGGTTTTGTCGAGGCCAATGTTGCCTTCGCGCTGTGGCGCAGCGACATGAACGAGAACATGGCGGGCGTCATCCGCACGCTTCTCGACGAGCTGAAGCCGTTAGAGCGCCGTGGCGCTGCGTTTTAAAACATCCTAGCGAGCGGCCGGATGTCGTTGGTGCGGCCGTTCAGCGCTGCACCTTGACGCCGAGGAAGATGCTGTTGGCGGTGTAGTCCCGGCCCGGCAGGTTGCTGGTCAGTTTCTCGGTCCTCACTCTTGTGGTCAGGCCGGCGTAGCGGTTCAGCCACCAGGTCAGGCCGGCCTCGGCGCTCAACACCCTGTCATGGCCGTCGATGCCGATGTAATCACGCCAGTCGAGACCCAGAGCCGCGTTGGCGGTGAGGTTGGCGCGAATCTGGCGTTCGCCGGTCAGGCGACCGGAATAGAGGATGTCGCCGCTCTCGCCCGATGTGGTCGTGGGCTCGACGGTGGTCCGCCCGGTCAGGCCGATTATGGTGCCGCGCTCGGGTGACCATTTGAGGTCGGCGTTGACGGTGGCACCCGATATCGCATCAAGGTTTTTGTCGTCGATCGCTTCCCTGAGCCAGCCGGCCGAGAATTCGCCCGACAGCTTCTCACCCATGTCGAGTGCAAGGCCGGCGCGGGCGCCGAGTCGCGTCGACGAGCGCTCGAAGCCTTCATTGTCGATGCGTTGATCATAGGTCCGGCGGCCGACCTCGATTTCGGTGAAGGGGGTCAGGGCAGGGGAGATCTCGTAGCCGGTGCGCAACGTCGCCGTGTAGAGCGTCGAGTCCTGATCCTTCTGCGATAGCGAGGTGCCGTCCGAGAGCTTGGCGTCGCCGTAGAAGTCGTGCGAGACCGCGCCGGTCAACGTGTACTGCATCTTGCCGAGATGCTTTTCGACGGCCAGGCTGCCATCGATGGTCTGCCGCAGCGGCTGCTTGCTGACGCCGGCAATGGCATCAGGCGATGATGCCGATTCCGGCACGGCCTCGTAGCCGAGCTTGGCGATGGCGCGCAATTCATTGTCGAGATCGACATTGAGCTGGCCTTCGATGCGGCCTTGCTCGTCGTGAACCGGGTAACCCGAGACGGTCTCACGAAAAAGGCCATAGCCGTCGATCGTAGCGGAGTTCTCGCGCCAGTCGGAGGCGGCGGAAAAGCGCAGCGCGGTCTCGGACAGCAGCGCCGACTTGCCTGCACTGCTCGAATCGCCGTTCGAGGTGGCGGTCAGGCCCTGTTCGATCGTCGGCCGGATGACGAAGGAGCCCCATTTGACGCCGGTGGCGGCAAACGGATCATCCTCCAGCTTCTTCTTCTGGCCTTCGATGGCGTCCGTACGCTCCGCTCCTGGGTCGAGCTTCTGCCTGTCGGCGCTGTCGATGGTGAGTGCGCGGCGGTTGGCCGTGTCCGCATCGGTCTCTGCAGCATCGGTGGCGTCCGGCGTGGAGGCGGTCGTGGAAG
>NZ_RZQE01000786.1:0-1764 GCF_004022955.1 Mesorhizobium sp. M7A.F.Ca.US.002.01.1.1
GGTCTGGTGATCTCGCCCCTCGCCAGCATCTGCGCCACGATGCTGGCGGGATAGCCGACGCCGAGGCTCATGCCGAACAGGCCGGAAACGAGATCGCGTTCGATGATCAGGTCCGACGTCACCGTCTTGGCGCGGCCGCCTTCGAGGCCGGAAAAGACATTGCGCATCACGCAAAGATCCTTTTCGCCGGGGCCGTATTGCAATTGCGGGCCGAGCAGCCGGCCAAGGAATTCGCGCGGGCTGTTGGAGGTGCCGGGCACCTTGTCCTCAGAGAGGAAACCGAGTTCCTTCAACGGCGCCCAGAAGGCCGACCATCCCGGCCAGCGCAGTGTGTAGCGGCCGGAGCGGCGCAGCCCTTTTGCGGCGTCCAGCATCTCGACATAGTGCAGCGCGTCGCCATTGGGGAAGGCTTCGAGCCTGCCGAGACCGGCAACCTCGATTTCATGGATGAACGGATTGTCGTGCTGCTGGCCGGCAGGCACCGCGACACGGTTCCCGTCCTCGATCATCACGCTGTCGCGGTTCTGGCTGACCAGGACCATGTCGAAATTCCAGCTCACCTTGTAGCACAGCGGCTTGGCCATCGCCTTCGGCTCGGGGATGCCGCCGCAATAGGAATCGATCGAAGAAATCGAGTCGAACTGCCTGGCGGCGCGCGCGTAGAGCACGAGGTCGATGCCGGGGTCGAGCCCGCATTCGGTCATAATCGAGATACCGGCCTGTTCGGCGGCCGGCGCCAGGTCGGCGATCGACTTGGCGTAATTGGTGGTGACCAGCGGCGTGCGCGTGGCAATCGCGGCCTTTACCGCCTCGCGCATCAGCGGCTGCGGCAACAGGTCGATGACGGCGTCGACATCATCAAGCACAGTGGCCAGGGCCTGGCCGATCGCGCCCTCAGGCACCACGAAGCGCACGCGGGCAAGATCGGTCAGGCCGGCAAGCCGGGCCGGGCCGTCCGCTGCGGTATCGACGCAGACGATTTCCTCGACGCCGTCGCTGGCGACGAGGTCGGTGATTGCCGCCCGGCCTTGCAAGCCGAGGCCGCCGAGAACCGCGATCTTCATGCCGGCTCCTTGCGGTCGTCCGACCAGCAGCCTTCCGGCAGGCTGACCCATTTGTTGCAGGACGCCATGACGACGAATGTCTCGCTGCGCACGACTTCGCCTGGCTCGCCGGCGCCGGGGATCAGCTCGCTGGTGACGCGGTAGAGATCGGCGACGTCACCGGCCACCGTCACGTCGACGATGATATCGAAGCGCCCGGTGACCACCGAGGCCGAGTTGACGAAGGGCAGTTCGGCAATGCGCTGCGCCAGTTCGCGGGCCCGGCCGCGCCCTTGGGCATTGATGCCGACAATGGCGGAGATCAGCTCGGGGCGCTCGGTCAGGTTCAGCAGCCCGACGATCTTGAGCAGGTTGCGGTCGAGCAGGTTGCGCAGCCGCGAGCGCACCGTCGGCACCGAAATCGCCAATATCTCGGCGATCCGGTTGATGCCCGGCTGGGCGTCCTGCGACAGCTGTTTGACCAGCCGCCGATCGGTCAGATCGAGATGTTCCCGCAAAGTCCCCGTCTTTCACAAAAGGAAAAAAGTTTGGCGATTTTTTTGCCAATGTGCAAACAAGCTACGTCACGAATATTTGAAAAGCAAGGCAATGATTCAGCGCTGATGGGGATAGGTGCTCGCTGTCCGGCTCACGCCAGCGCTGCCGCCAGCAATTTTGCCTGCGGCGTCAAATCGTCGAAGCGGCGGGCGCAGAGATTGAG
>NZ_RZQE01000787.1:0-1757 GCF_004022955.1 Mesorhizobium sp. M7A.F.Ca.US.002.01.1.1
ACCTTGAGCACGGCGACATCGGTCTTGGTGTCGGTGCCGACCAGCGTCGCCTTCAAGGTGACGCCATCGGAGAAATTGACCTCGATGTCGTCGGCATCGGCAATGACATGGTTGTTGGTGACGACGATGCCTTGCTCGGCATCGATGACGAAGCCGGAGCCCAGCGACTGCACCTTCTGCGAGCCGTTGTCCTTGTCACCGCCGCGGTTCTTGAAGAAATCGTCGAAGAAATCCTGGAAGGGCGAACCTTCGGGCAATTGCGGCATCGGCACCGCGCCCGGGCCTTCGGTACCCTTGACCGTCTGCGAGGTCGATATGTTGACCACCGCGCCGAGCAGGCCTTGCGCCAGATCGGCGACCGAAGCGGGCCCGTCGGCGGCAAATGTCGGCGCCGTGAAGGACGGGACAGCGACGGCGCTGACAAGAAGTGCCGCCGCGCCGGTGATGAATGTCCGCCGCGCCGCGCGCAAAATTGTTTTGGATGTCATCGAGAAGCCTCCCGGTATTCTTGAAAAGAAAAGCGCTTCGACGAAAACGCCGCGTCACGCCATGTTGGCAAAAAATACGGCACGTTTGCGGCTATGACTATCGGCAGAGGATAAATCATCGCCGCCCTCATGCGCCTCGTACCAGCCAGACGATGCCGACGCCGATCGCGATCGCCGCCAGCCCGGCAATCCGCAGCGCGTTCTCGGGCAGCGACAGCACTTCGGTGGCAAGCTTCCTGGCCAGGCCGGGAAAGCCGCCATAGACCAGACCCTCTATGACGAGGACGAGGCCCATGGCGGCAAGAAAATCCTGCACCGGCCGCTACTGGCCGGTGCTGGGCTGTGCCGCCGGCGCGGCGGGTGCCGTCGCCGGAGCGTTTGGCGCAGGCGAAGCCGGCTTTGCCGGTCCCTCGCTGCCGTCGGGATTGCGGAAGAAGCGGAAGAACTCCGAGTTCGGCGACAGCACCATCGTCGTTCCGGTGTTGTCCAGCGCCGTGCCATAGGCATTCATCGACCGGTAGAAGTCGAAGAAAGCCGGATCGCGCTGATAGGCTCCCGCGAAGGTGGCGCTGCGCTGGGCCTCGCCCTCGCCGCGCAGGATTTCCGACTCTTTTTGGGCTTCGGCGACGATCTCGACCACTTCGCGATCGGCGCGGGCGGTGATGCGCTGTGCCGCCTCATTGCCGCGCGCCCTCAGCCGGGCAGCTTCCGCCAGGCGTTCCGCCTTCATGCGGTCGAAGGTCTGCTGCGAGACTTCGGCCGTGAGATCGGTGCGGCGAATGCGGACATCCTCGATCTGCAGGCCGAGCGATGTGGCATCGGGCCTGAGCTGGTCGCGGACTTCGCGCATCATCACGCCGCGCTCTTCGGAGAGTGCTGCCTCGAAATCACGCAGACCATAGACACGGCGCAAGGCAGCGTCGAGACGCGTCCTGAGCCGGGCCTCGGCCAGTTCGATCTGACCGGACACCGCGGCGCGGAAGACCCGCGGATCCGAGATGCGATAGGCGATGAAGGCATCGACCTCATAGAACTTGCCGCCCGAGACCTGGACGCGAATGTTGTCGAGATCGAAGCGCAGCACCCGGTTCTCGATCAGCTGCACGGTGTCGGCGTCGAAGAACGAGAACGGCGCCTTGAAGTAGATGCCGGGTTCGCTCTTGACGTCGACAATCTCACCGAACCTGAGCACCAGCGCCTGCTGGCGCGCATTGACCACGAAGACCGACGAATAGAGCAGGAACAGGATAACCGCTGCTGCGACGACGA
>NZ_RZQE01000788.1:0-1742 GCF_004022955.1 Mesorhizobium sp. M7A.F.Ca.US.002.01.1.1
GGAGAACGCTTTACGAAGGCGCAAGTGCCCTTGGCGTCGATGTCGGCGAGAAGTCCCCATGTTGCAGGAGCCGAACGGGCCTTACCTTAGTTCGCGAGGGCTTGGTCGATAGCGCGATCGGCGATCCAGCGGCCAATGCAACGAGGTCTGCGCTTTTCTCAGAAGCCCGAGAGGCCGATCAAGCTGGATCTGCGCCAGCTTTCTTGATTCGACACCGGCCGCTCCTCGGCCGTTGAACGAACTGTCCGGTGTCAGGGCGAAACTGCCTGGAGCAGCCATCGCAAACAAGCTCAAAGTTGGCTGGATGATGATCGTTGCTGTCGCAAGATCTTAACGGTGAAGGCCTCCGCGATCTGCGGTGGAACGTCGCCACCCGCATCATCCCTCACAACCCAGCACAAGGAGTGGCTTGGCTGGCGTCAGATTCGATGCCGGAGCGCCTCCACGATCACCGCCATCGCAGGCGAGAGCTGCCGCCTGCTCGGGTAGTAGAGGTGATAGCCCGCAAATGGCTGACTCCAGTCGTCAAGCACCAGCCTGAGGCGTCCGCTGGCGATGTGGGGGCTTACGAGATTTTCCGGGACATAGGCGATCCCGCAACCGCGTATCGCAGCCTCGATCATGGGTATGGACGAATTGAAGGTAAGTTGTCCTTCTACCCGCACGCGAAGGTCGCGCCCATCCCTGGCGAATTCCCAGGCATACAATCCGCCGAAAGTCGCCTGTCGCATGTTTATGCAGTCATGATCGACCAGATCCTGGGGGGTGGTTGGCACCGGATGGTGGGCAAAGTACTCCTCCGAAGCCACGGCCACGAGCCTCCAATCCGGACCGATCCGCACCGCGATCATATCCCCGTCGATGCTCTCGCCCAGCCGCACGCCTGCGTCAAAGCGCTCCTCCACAATGTTCTTCATGCCGTTGTCGCTGTAGAGCTCGACGCGCACGTCGGGATAGTCGCCAAGCACGGGCTGCAGCTTCGGCCAGACAGTCGTCTGGAGCGCATGGTCGGATAGCGTGATGCGGACCGTTCCGGAGGGTTTGTCGCGAAAGGCCACCAGGCTTGCAAGGTCGGCCTCGATTTCGTCGAAGCGCGGGCCAAGAGATTGGACAAGCCGCTCGCCGGCCTCGGTCGGGGCAACGCTCCGCGTCGTGCGCGTCAGCAGGCGGACGCCAAGACGAGATTCCAGCTCCTTGATCGTCGAACTCAGAGTCGACTGCGAGGTTCCGAGCTTGGCCGCCGCCCTGGTAAAGCTGCGTTCCTGGGCGACCGCCACGAACCACAGAAGATCCTTCATGCCATCCCGCTGCATAGGTCACCTCCGACGGCATTTATATCACAAGCAGATAAGTCCATGCGAATTCCTCAGTCTAATAGAATGGGTTCCGCGGCGATATATTCCGGGCATGGCGACGGGGATCGCGGCTGATCCGCTCCCGGTCGCCTTGCAAGGATGCCAATTATGGAAACAACCTACGACACAAGGTCCCTCAAAGACCGCGCCGCATGGAGTGCGGTGCTTTCGATGGCGCTGTGCGTCTTCGTGCTTATCGCGTCGGAATTCATGCCGGTCAGCCTGCTCTCCCCGATCGCAGCCGATCTCAACATCACCGCAGGCCGCGCCGGACAGGCGATTTCGGTTTCGGGTGCTTTTGCCGTCGTGACCAGCCTCTTGGTCGCGGGCCTCACCCGGCGAATTGACCGCCGGCTGGTCGTCACCGGCTTTACGGTTCTCCTGATC
>NZ_RZQE01000789.1:0-1719 GCF_004022955.1 Mesorhizobium sp. M7A.F.Ca.US.002.01.1.1
CCCGGCCGAGGGCCGAGCCCGCGACCGCGGGCCAGCCGCGCTAGCGGCGGTGCGGCCCGTGAGCGAAAACTAGATCAGCCGTCAGGCCGCCTTCTTCTTCGGCTGGATCAGGCCGCGCTCGACCAAAAGCTCGGCGATCTGCACCGCGTTGAGTGCGGCGCCCTTGCGCAGATTGTCGGAGACGATCCACATCGACAGGCCGTTGTCGATGGTCGAATCCTCGCGGATGCGCGAGATGAAGGTGGCGTCCTCGCCGGCCGATTCCAGCGGCGTGATGTAGCCTCCGTCCTCTCGCTTGTCCAACACCTGGCAGCCTGGGGCTTCACGCAGGATATCCCGCGCGTCGTCGGCGGTGATCGGCTTTTCGAACTCGATGTTGACCGCTTCCGAGTGGCCGATGAACACCGGCACCCGCACGCAGGTCGCCGTCAGCTTGATCTTGGGGTCGAGCATCTTCTTGGTCTCGGCGACCATCTTCCACTCTTCCTTGGTGGAGCCGTCGTCGAGGAAGACGTCGATGTGCGGGATGACATTGAAGGCGATGCGCTTGGTGAACTTCTTGACCTCGACGCCATCGGCGACGAAGACCGCGCGGGTCTGGGTAAAGAGTTCGTCCATGCCTTCCTTGCCGGCGCCCGACACCGATTGATAGGTGGCGACGACGACGCGCTTGATGGTGGCGAAATCGTGCAGTGGCTTCAATGCCACCACCAGCTGCGCCGTCGAGCAGTTCGGATTGGCGATGATGTTCTTGCGCGTGAACAGCGAGATCGCGTCCGGGTTCACTTCCGGCACGATCAGCGGCACGTCCTGGTCGTAGCGGAAGGCCGACGAATTATCGATGACGACGCAGCCCTGCTTGCCGATCTTCGGCGACCATTCCTTGGAGACGCTGCCGCCGGCCGACATGATGCAGATGTCGGTGTCGGAAAAATCATACTGGTCGAGCGTCTTCACCTTCAGCGTGCGGTCGCCGAACGACACTTCCGTGCCCTGGCTGCGCCGCGACGCCAGCGCCACGACTTCGCTTACCGGAAAGCCGCGCTCTTCCAATATGTTGAGCATTTCCCGGCCCACATTGCCCGTGGCGCCGACGATCGCTACCTTGAAACTCATCGAAAAATCTCCTGTCCCTCTCCGCTTGGTTTTTGGAGAAACCCGCTGGCCGCTGCGGGTTCCGTCCCCCGGGCCGAACCCGGGAGAGGGTGGTTAGGCCAAGGGAATCACACCGTTTTGGTGGTGGTTTTGCCAGTTTTCTTGGCCAAGAATGCGGTTTTGCTGAAACGAGGAGACGCGCCGACGCGCCCGGCCCAATGATGTGCATTGAGGCTGGGGGCATCGAATGCAGGAAGAGCCGTCAAAAGGCCGCGCATCGAAACTGTCCCGTTCGGTGCCGGCTTTTACGCGGTTTGCGGCAAGAGTCAATTGCCGAGCGGCGCCTGGTTTTGCGCGCGCCCTGTACAATCGCGGCTGCGCGAAGTACGAACGGCCAAGATTGTTTGGCTGGCGCGAGGCCCGCCCCGGCATGTGCTCCGTGATGAGCGCGGACCCTAAAATTCCGAAAGAGTGAGATGTCCAACTTCGAAGCACTTGTTCCAGCGCTTGCCAGGGCGCTGGAGAAACGCGGCTATTCCGAGCTGACGCCCGTCCAGAAGGCGGTCGTGGCGCCCGAGCTCGGCGAGGCCGATGCGCTGGTTTCGGCGCAGACCGGCTCCGGCA
>NZ_RZQE01000078.1:0-17754 GCF_004022955.1 Mesorhizobium sp. M7A.F.Ca.US.002.01.1.1
GACGAAAGAAGCCCCCTGCGCTCGAAGCTCCTGAACATGTCGCAGCCGAGTTTCCACAGCGGCGAGATCTGCGTTTGACATCGACAATTGCTGGCTGAGGTCGGCCCGTTCCCTGGCTGCATTGTCCGCCGAGCCTTGGTCGATGGCTCCGTGGCTCAACCGATATTTCTCAAGGCGGTCGGCCGCTGCCTGCAGATCGTTTTGCAGCCTGGGCAGGCTGGTGGTGATCGCATCGAGTTCTTGCTGGTCGGATGCCTGCCTTCTCCTTATCAGATTGTCGACATAGACCTGAGCGAATGTGTTGGCCACGAGCGCCGCCCGCGCGGGACTGTCATCGGCGAAAGCGACGGAGACTACTCTCGATCGCAGCTCCTGCCCGACCCGCATTCCTTGCCGCAAGGCTCTCAATTCGGAGGCATCCTCGGCTTGTGAATCGCTGATTGTTTTGTCCGCTCCTGGCCACAGTCGGTCCAGTAGACCACCGGCAAGCGAGCGTGTCCTCGGGGGAGGGATGGCAGACGGCTCAAGCCGGGAATTCCCGCTAGCGGAATTGTCCTGTCCGGTTTCAGCCGCACCTGTCTTGCGCAGTGCCGCCATGACGCGGCGCAGATGGTCTTGCGACGATAGCATCGTGATGTGGTCATCTATGCTTGAATCGACGAGGTCCTGCGAAGACGGGGCGCCGACGGGCAGTGAACCGCGCGATGGGGCGTCGATGATAAGCTGAGTAGTTGCTTCGTAGAGAACCGGGCGAAGACTTCCAAGCAACCCCGCCAGCAGCCCGCCCAACACAGCGAAGGCAACAATAGACCATTTTCGCCTTGCCAGAATCACGAAGAGTTGGCGCGACGCGGTGGGCGGCTCGACATATTCGCGCAATGACCGCACGTGCACTCTGCCTTCGAGAACCGGTGCTGGTGGTTGATTGATCCGTGGCAGCTGGATCGGGCTGATTGCGGAACCTACCATTTTATACTCCTGCCAGATCGGGTTCATGAATTGGGCCGGTTTGCTGTGCTTGCCGGTTGGCTTGGCTCCGCCAGGCCTGGAACATCAACGCGGACCACAATTCGCGCGAGCGGTTCTGGCCATCAATGTGATCGCGCCAGCAGGCGTCGATCTTCGCAGCGTCCAATACGTCACTGCTTTCTGCTCGCATGTCGGCGAGAAGATCGCTGGCCCAGTTGCGCAGCGGACCCCGCAGCCATGCTGCGATAGGGACATCGAAGCCCTGTTTCGGACGCTCGATCAGGTGCTGCGGGAGATACCGGCGTAGCAATCGACGAAGGATCCATTTGCCGGCGCCATCACGAACTTTCATGTTGGATGGCAGCCGCCAGGAGAATTCGACAACGCGGTGGTCGAGCAGAGGACACCGGCCCTCAAGGCTGTTGGCCATGGTGGCACGGTCCAGCTTCACCAAGATATCGCCGGGCAAGTATCCCTCCATGTCATCGCACAGAAGACGGGAGAGCAGGTCGTCAAGCGGCGGACCGCCGTAGCCGTAGATTGGTTCGGTGGGCCGCTGACGTCCCAGGTTTTCAGCCTGTGGCCGCGCCAGCCGCTGAAACAATTCGTCTTCATTCGATGCCGTGAGCAGCCGGGCGAGACGTTCCATCCGGTCGCTCCGGATAAAATGCCTCGCGCTCGCAGAGAGTGGCAGTTTGCCGATGACATCGTCGCGTCCGGCGCGTGCGAAAAAACCTGCCCCTGCCGCCAAGGTTCGGCGCAGGTGTCGGGGCAGACGCAGGTGTCGTTTCAACCGCTCCGCCATGAAGTGGCGGCCGTATCCTGCGAAGCATTCGTCACCGCCGTCGCCCGACAGCGCTACGGTGACGTGCTGACGAGCGAGCCTGGCAACGAGCAAGGTCGGTATCTGCGATTCATCGGCGAAGGGTTCATCCCAGACCTGCGGCAACTCGGGAATGACGTCACGTGCGGCGCTGGGCGAGAGGTGAAGTTCGGAGTGGTCGGTACCCAGATGACGGGCAACAGCCGCTGCGTATGGAGCTTCATCAAAGCCGCCCTCTGCGAACGAGATCGTGAAACTGCGAACCGGCTTGCAGGATTGAGCCTGCATCAGGGCGATCACGGCTGAGCTGTCGATCCCGCCCGACAGGAAGCCGCCCAGAGGGACGTCGGCGATCATGCGTTCCCGCACGGCCAGCCGAAGCCGGTTGTCCAGTTCGTCAACCAGATCGTCGTCGGTGCCGGTAGCGGGGTTCCGTCGCCCATCGGCTGCAACGTCAGCCAGTGACCACCAGCGGTGAACGCGTTGCGAAAGACGGTCCGCGCTGCGGTCTTCGGCATAATTCGCCGCGGTGACGGAAAGGACGGAACCAGGCGGCAGTTTGAACACGCCTCGCCAGATACAGAGATGGTCCGGCACCCATCCCGTTGAAAGCATTGCCGCCGCGGCATCAAGATCAAGGTCGGGAGAAAAGCCCGGAAAGGTGTTGATCGCCTTCAGCTCAGAGGCGAAAACCAATGCGTCTCGGGTCGAAGCAACATAGAGGGGCTTTTTGCCCATCCTGTCACGGGCCAGATGCAGGCTTCTTGTCTTCAGATCCCACAATGCGAACACGAACATTCCGGCAAAGCGTGTGAGGGCGGTCTCAAGCCCCCAATGCTCGATTGCGCTGAGCATCACTTCGGTGTCGCTGGCACCTTGAAAGGTTTGGCCCGCACCCTCGAGTTCGCAACGCAAATCGCGAAAATTGTATATCTCACCGTTGAAGGTGATCACGTACCGGCCGCTGGCAGAATGCATCGGCTGGTGCCCGGCGGCTGACAGGTCGACAATTGCCAATCGCCTGTGGCCCAATGCGATTCCAGCCTCGCGATCGGCCCAGAGCCCTTCGCCATCCGGGCCCCGGTGACGCAGCGATGCGGTCATCCGCCCGATCGCTTGGAGCGGCTTTATGTCTGTGGCATCGGAAGCCAATAGAATTCCGGCGATCCCACACATTTAGGGCACCCTGGGCTCGGCAAGTTGCCGCCGAAGTGCGGTCGGATTTCCGGCAACGAGGCAGAAAGCCAGCGAAAACCACACGATCGGATGGCGGATGATCAGGTGAGGCATGCTGAAGATTATCGTCGACGCACCGAGCACCAGCAGCGCGTCGAAGCCCGCTCGCCAGGCAACCGACATTGCGGCTCCCACGATCCAGACCAATGCCATCACCGCAAGCAATCCGCCCTGCAGGTAAAGGTCAAGAACGGTATTATGGGCCTCGAAAGGTCGCTGCAGAAATTGACGGTCGGCGACGGGCGGGCGCTCGAGGTGAGGCCCAGGGCCCAATCCCAGCGACCCGGATTTCAACCCCGTTTCCACCGCGTCCTGCCACAGATAGAGCCGGAGTTCGAACGTTTCGAGTGTCGCTTCCCCACCCTGGTCCTTGGTAAGGCTCTTGGCAAAATGGGCGACGCTGGCCTCTTCGGTGAGCGCGTAGGGCGTCATCGCCAGCGCTAAAGGCAAGGAACCCGCCAACAGCACAATTGCTGACAAGCGGGGCAGGCTGGCGCGACCGCTTGTTGCGATCCATGCACGAAGCCGCAATCCGAGAAAGACGAGGCAGCTCAGGATACTGGTGTAGAGATAGGTGTCGCTCTTCGTCAGCCGGCCGACATAAAAGGTCAGGATCAGGCTGGAGAATGCGAGCAAACGGCGCCATGGGTTACGGGTGGTCGTGGCAAGGTGCAAAGCCAGGGGGCCAAAAAGCGCGCAATAGAGCGCAAGTTGGTTCGGGTTCTCGGACCAGCCACGGAATCTGTCCCAGAACCAGGGGTCGACGCCGGGCTGGTGGGCTACCCCAAATGCCAATCCCAGCTGAATTACGAAGCTTCCATTGGCGATGGCGATCACCCACCAGGCACTGCGGCGAAGGTGACGATCGGCGTCGGGCTCCGCGGCCGCCAGGCATGTGAAGCCGGCCAGCAGCATGTAGGCCATCAGGTCATGTACCAGCCCGGTCAAGTAAAGGACGGTGGTCAGGTAGCCGACGATCGTGCCGATTCCCAAAGCCAGCGACAAGATCAGCCAGAAGCTCGCCAGTTGGACAAAAGCGGGTGTGACCTGGAGACGACCCCCGGCGAATATTCGTCCAATCGCCAGAACGATCCAGATCGCGATGAACAATTCGCCATAGCCGAGCGGCAATCCCGGAACGGCCAGTTGCGTCGCGTAGGACATCGCAACTCCCAGGGCGAGCAAGGCGTCCCGGATCATTGACGTGCTCCGCCCCGGTGATCTGCGAGGCTGCCCTCAAGTGCGACAGCAGGGAGCGGTCGCGGAAGCCCCGCGCGGAGTGTGTTTTCGTACAGGTCGCAGTACTGATCGACCACCAACGGCAGGGCAAATCGCTCCCGCACAAGTTCAGCGGAACGGACGCCCATTGCCTTTGCCCCAGCGCGGTCGGACAGCAAGTCTATTGTTCGCGAGGCAAGGGCATCGGCGTCATGCGGTGCAACCAGGTAGCCATTCCACCCGTCTTCGACGACGTCTCTGCAGCCTGGCATCCTGGAAGCCACGATTGGCAGTCCCGAAAGCCCCGCTTCCAGCAACACACGCGGTACTCCTTCGCGATACTGGGTGGGAAAGGCGAATACATCGGCCATGCCAAGGAGATCAGCGACATCGCGTCGTGGACCCAAGGCCAGCACATGAGATGCGTGCCGGTCGATCTCGGACTTGTCGATTGCGAATGAGCCTTCGGATTCTCGCGGGCCGACAAGCACAAATCGTGCTGCTGGTCTTTCGGCCACGACGCGAGGAACCGCCTCGAGGAGGGTTCCCACACCCTTCTGACGGGTCAAGCGGCCGACAAAGATCACCACTTCGGCGGACTGGAGGCCGAGTTCCCTACGCATCTTCGTTGCCGAGGACCCGAGATGGCGCACCGTTGCGAACGCATCGACATCGATTCCGGAACTGCGTATCAGTCGCGAGCTTCCGCGACCGGTCAGCCGAAAGCGCTCGAAGAACAGTTGGTCATCACGATTTTGGAAAACGGTCGCCGCCGTCCACGAAGACGCGAGCCATTGCAGCGCGCAATAGACCGGACGCAGGGCCAAAGCGCGAGGCGCCAGAGATGAGAACGTCCAGCCCAGCCCGTTGATGGTGCGAATAACCGGAACTGTTCCCCGCATGGAAAGGGGCGTCAACAGATTTGGCTTGGTGTCGAAACTCTGGATGATGTCGGGCCGAAGCTCCCGCATCAATCGGCGCATCGTTCCGAGAGCACGCCATTCCCCGCCGCCAGATGCAAACCGGTCGAAGGAAAACCTGTGATGCGAAATGTCATGCCTTAAAAACGGTACGGGAGAACCGCTCGAGACCGCCGTAACGCGAAAGCCTTTCTCTCGCAGCGCGATGAGGAAGGGAACTCTCAAGGCGTGATCCTCGCCTCCCACGCAGACCAGATGTGGGTTCATCTGCCTCTCCCCAGCGCACACGGCGGGCAATCGAGTAACTGACGCTCTCGATGCTGCCACGGCCCGGTTTCATCACCTATGAGCGCATCCCGCCCGAGTGCACGCTATGGGGAGGCCGGGTTCCTGTCCTCGTCCGTTTGAATGACACCATGATGTTTGGAAAGGGGTAGGACCAGTGAGGCGAGATTCCCTCGCAGTGGGGAGCGCTAATGTCCCTCCTGCCTTGCCGATGCAGTCTCACCGGGACGCCCCCACGGCATTGCCTGAAGTGGGCACGATGAGTGGCTGGAGTAAGGCGTGGCGGACCTGAACTCCGCGGCTCGCTGATGGGCGCGAAGTTCGGACGCTCGGCCCAAACGACTGTCGGCGAGGCCCCAAGACCTCGCCGACCTTTTAAGGCATTCGTCGCTGGAGCGTCAGGTGACCAGGAAAGACGATGCGGTAATCGACAGATGCGGAGAGAGGCTCGCGAAATGGATCTGGTTTGCGCCTCCGACGCCGTCGCTGTCGAAAGAAAGAGCTCCGGTCGAACTGTTGTAGATAATGTGATCGGAACTGTCATGCGCCGCTTTGCCGGCAAAGAAAGCGTCCGACGAGAGGCCCCCCTGATCGAGACCGGCAAAGATGGAATGGTCGAGGTGGATCTTGTCCTGGGCTTTGTTGAAATCAGTGATCGTGTCGACGTTTCCAGAACCAAGGGCGGTACTGAACACGAAGGCATCTCTGCCCCCGTGCCCGGTCAGCGTATCGGCCCCGCCGCCACCGTCGATCTTGTTGTTACCGGCATTGCCGTGAATGGTCTGTCCGAATTCGTTGCCGGTCAGATTGATGGCGGCCTTGCCGGACGTCTTGGTGGTTGCGAGTTGCTCGATGTGCGAGCCAGCCGAAAGAGCGAAGCTCACCGAGGCAAGAACCTTGTCGAGGCCGCTTCCTCTCTGCTCCACCACCTTGTCGTGGGCATTGTCGACGTAATAGGTGTCATTGCCGCCATAGCCGGTCATCTTGTCGGCGCCACCGCCGCCATTGATCTTGTTGGCACCGCCATTTCCATAAATGGCTTGACCGAATTCGTTGCCGGTCAGGTTGATGGACGCCCTGCCACCCGAATTGGCGGTGGAGAGCTGCTCGACATGTGATCCCGCCGTAAGAGCGTAACTCACCGAGGCCGCGACCTTGTCGAAGCCCCCGTTTGGCGCTTCCATGACCTTGTCATGAGCATTGTTGACGAGATATTTGTCATTGCCCCTGGTTGCGTGGAAAACGTCTGCGCCGCGCGTGCCATGGAAGACATGATCGCTGCCCGACGGGGCCGGCGCGGTGGGAGCAGGGGTGCCGACGTGAGTAGGAGGTGTGGTCGGTGTGCCGACCGGATCACTGACCGGGGGCGTGACAGGATCACTAACCGGGGGCGAGACCGGGGCATGGGTGCCCTCGAGATTGTGCTGGAGGAAAAAGGCTTTCAGTTCCGAGGCGCTTTCAAGCGCGGTGTCGCCATTCTGCGTTCCCCATTTATAGGTATAGTCAAAGGCCGGCGACGGAACCAGTGCGGCCCAACGATCAATCATGGCCTGCTCCTGGGCAGCGGTGGGCATGACAAACTTGCCGCCAGCGCTGGTTTCCCAGTTGCCACCACCGAACGCCTGGTAAAGCGGGACGATCTTGTCAATCGGGATGCCTGCTTCACCGGCAGCCGCAACCATCTTGTCGATATGGGTGTAGTCGGGAGCCGAAGTGTTGTTGATGGGGTAATAGCCGATACCGTAGAAATCGATGCCCGTATTCGCCGGATTGTAAGCGGCGTGGGCCGGGTCGTTCGGGTTCATGTAGCTCGGGGAGCCATCCGTGCCCAAGTTCATCATCGTGATGAAGGTCTTGGCGCCGGGAACATGAGAATGAATCCAGTCGGATTCCGCCTTTAGGTTTGCAGCGGTTGCGTAGCTGCCCCACTTGCCTGTCGGATCAGGCTCGTCGCTAAGGTAAAACCCGAACACATTTGGATTACCTATGAAGGGAGTGACTTTATCAATGAAAGACGAAGTTACTCCGTCGTGCTCACCGAGATAAACCAAGCCTTTCATGCCATCCGGCAAGGCATTGACTTGCGAAACGTACTGAACATCAGCCAGATTGAATCCGGCGGTTGCGATCTCGGCGGCTGATCCACCGGACGCGTAGTGGAGTGTCATCCAAAAATCCTTTGGTTGATTCGGTTATGCCCCACGTCTGCTTAGTTGACGGCGCATATTAGGCCCAAATCAAATACGACACCCGCTGGATAGAATCTTTGATCGCCGACAGGATTGCTGCACAGCAGGAGATGTTCCGCTTCGGGTCAACCGAAGTCTTTTAAAACAGTGCCGCAACAACAACATAAGCCCCTCTCATCCGGCTCATTGTTGAGCCGCGTGATTGGGAAATATCCGCCTTTCCCGACCGGGTTATCCCCAACTAGGGGAAAGCCAATTGGGGTGCCTCGGCACATGAACCGAGGCTTGCGCTGACGCCCTCGCGGCTCACCCGCCAACTTGACGGTCGAAAGATCGTGCCGCTTGCGGCGTGAAGCGGCCACCTATCGCTGCTTTAGGAGCACTTTCTGCTTTGATCCTATTTAAAAAATCGATGGCCCAACTCTCGTTTGAAATATGATCCGATCCAGCGCATGGAGAAAAAGTCATCTCTCCAAAATATATGTCACCATTAATGCTGTACAAATCGACCCTGACAAACTCAACATCCCTAGATATCGTTTCCGCGATCTCGATCATTTTTTCGAGATTTTCCGGCCTTTCTACGTTTTCTGGCAGGTCATAACCATACATGACATCAATCTGCTTAAAATCCGGAAGAGAAAAGACAGCCCTTTTATGATCAACAAATCTACCGACGTCGACCTGAAGATAAATTGCCTTGCCGCGAACGCAAAAGAATTTGTAGTCACTTAATTCACCACCAGTAGAAATGTTGTCTTCGACAATTAATTTCTTTTCCATTTTATAATATTGTGTCTCTCGCCCAATATTGAAGTACGACCTCTTAGAGAAATTTAAGAACTCCTCTATGGTTTTCCTATTGAGCGGTTTGTCGAGGAATATAATTTTTCCAGAGGAATGGGTCGGCTTCATCACGAAATGACGTCCGAGGAAAGGCTGGATCCAAAGTAAAATGTCATCTGCCGTCGTATTTCTATCTATCTTGAATACAGAGATCGTCTTTGGGATTTTAAGGCCTGCGATTCCACTAGCTATGTATTTAGCATAATGCTTATCAACGCAAATCTTCTCCAGGTATCCCCATCTATTTCGTATCATTCTGTCAAATATAAAATCATTTATCGTAGCCGATTGACTGGAAACCCGTCTTGGGAACCTGTTGTTCCCGTTAAAGAATCCCGCTGCTGCTATGGGGTAGTTCAGAACGTAGAAATTCGGGGTTATCAAGCTGACCCTATATATCGTTTCCCAGACAGCTCTTCTTAATTTCCGATACTTCTTTTCCACGCAACACCCCACTACGCGGATAACGCACGGCTAACGCGGCGTCCGCTCTGATAACGACGATGGCGAAGGCGCGATCCGCCTCCTTGGGCAGGTTGACAGCCGTCACAGATGGGGCCGGTCGAACCCGTCGGCCAGCGCCCCGAGGTGAACGAGCCCTCCAGTCGCCATCCCTGCGCATGCGTTAAACCACAATACGTCAGGCTCGATCACCGTCCTCCTCCGTTTGAATGACGATCCGGCGTGCCGGCCTGACGGTCGTCAATTTGCCGCCTCTGAAAGTCTGGGAGACTGATGGTCTGCTCGAGTGATTGGTGTATCGGGACGAGATCAAATACAGAATACAGAATGACAAAAGGTTTGATTGATCTAAGTTGTTGCTCCGCATCAGGTATTTTGTGTCAACGACCGTGGCGTCTTTGAAAGTGTGTGGAAGCAAGGACATAAGCCCCTTTTGCGTGTTCCATTCTGGACTGCGTTACTAGCGTGAATTGCCGTTTTTTGGGGGAGTTATCCCCAGCCTGTGCACGCTGCAGGTCGCGTTTCGTTGGTCCTGCGCCACGAATCCGCTGCATTTTCCTCAAAGTCGACGTATGTAAGCAGAGCGTAATAAGGGGGGCGACGGATAGCGGCTGCTATGCGCACCAAGAAAGGTTTGAGCCATCACAATTTACGGAAGTAACGGCGCGGCAGTGTCGCGCGAACGACCGCTGGTCATGAAAACATCGGGGGCCGGTTCTCCCGAGCTGCGTTCCGCCATTCTCGCCTGCATGCCTGGGCTGCTTGGCGTGGCGCTGTTCTCGGCAGTGATAAACATTCTCGCCCTGACCGGTTCGGTCTATATGTTGCAGATCTACGATCGCGTTCTGCCGTCGCAGAGCGTTCCAACCCTGGTGGGGTTCACGATCGGCATGCTGGGCTTGTATGCGGTCTACGGGCTCCTGGATTTCGTGCGGCTTCGCGTGCTGGTCCGCATCGGCAGTCTTCTCTATAGAAATTTGCAGGAAAAGGTGTTCTCCATCTCCCTGTCCTTGCCGCTCAAGGCAGGACGTGATGCGGGCCGCTTGCAGCCTTTGCACGATCTTGACCGACTGCGCGGCTTTCTTTCCGGAACGGGACCGACGGTCATCTTCGACGCTCCGTGGATCCCTTTTTATCTGGTGATCATTTATTTGCTCCATCCTTTGCTCGGCTTGTTGGCAACCGTCGGCGCGATCGCCGTGGTCCTCCTGACGGCAGTTGCGGAAGTCTTTAGCCGTGGTCCGGCCGCGCGCGCCTCCGAAGACTTGTCGTCGCAACGGGCGCTTGCCGACTCCGCCCGGCGCAACGCCGAGGTTGTTCATGCAATGGGGCTTTCTGGTCGACTGGCTCGACGCTGGAGCGACGTCAGCCGCGCATATCTTGGTCAGCAGGAGCGCCTCTCGGATGTCGTCGGTGGCGCCAGTTCCTTCTCGAAGGCGCTTCGCATGGGTCTGCAATCCGGCGTTCTGGGGCTCGGTGCCTACCTGGTCATCGGCGGTGAAGCTTCTCCTGGGGTGATTATCGCATCTTCCATATTGCTCGGCCGGGCCTTGGCCCCAGTTGACGCGGCGATTGCAAACTGGAGAGGTTTTCTATCGACCCGGCGCAGCTATAGCGAGCTGGCAGCTGTCATGGCTGCATTTGGCAGTCAGGACGATCCGATGGAATTGCCTCGTCCACAGGCACGATTTGCCGTCGAGCAACTGACAGTCGCGCCGCCCGGCCTGACAAGACCGACCGTTGTAAATGTAAGTTTCCACCTGTCGAGGGGGGCTGGAATGGCCGTCGTCGGCCCGAGCGGCTCCGGCAAGACGACGCTGGCCCGTTCGTTGGTCGGGGTGTGGAAGCCGCTCCATGGCTCGGTGAGATTGGACGGCGCCTCTCTCGATCAATGGAACTCGGAACATCTCGGCGCCCATATCGGCTACATGCCGCAGGATGTGGAGTTGTTTGACGGCACGGTAGCAGACAACATTTCGAGGTTCCGAGGCAAGACGGATCCAAAAGGCGTCCTTGCGGCGGCAAGAGCCGCCGGCGTCGAGAAAATGATCATGCAACTCCCTCAGGGATTTCAGACCCGCATCGGGGAGGGGGGAGCAGCCCTGTCGGCAGGGCAGAGGCAACTCGTGGGTCTCGCCCGAGCACTTTATGGCGAGCCGTTCCTTGTCGTGCTCGACGAACCGAACTCGAACCTCGACGTGGATGGGGACGCTGCCCTGGCCGGCGCCATACGGGCAGTGCGTCAGCGCGGGGGCATCGTCATTGTCGTTGCGCATCGTCCCTCGGCACTCGCCAACATCGATCAGGTGCTGGTTATGTCGAACGGGACGGTTCATGCCTTTGGCTCGCGCGAGGAGGTCTTGGCGAACGTGCTCCGACCTTCACCGCCTGTTTCACCTCGGCCATCTTCTTTGGCGCCGATACCGGGGGTTGCCGGGCATGCATGAGGCTCTGCTCGAAACATTCGTCACCTTCTCGTCCTATGCTCGGACCCTTCGTGGCAGCAAAGGGCCTGCCGTGAGCTCGCCAGATCTGCCGGACGGTATTCGGGCCAACCTGATATTCGGCTTGGTGATTACAGGTCTGCTGGTCCTTGGCGGCGGCCTGTGGCTGGGATTGACCAAGATCGCCGGCGCCGTGGTTGCACCGGCCACCGTGGTGGTAGAAAGCAACGTCAAGAAGGTCCAGCATCAAACCGGAGGCACAGTGGGCGGAATCTTCGCGCAGGACGGAGATCATGTACGAGCCGGCGACGTGCTGGTCAGGCTGGATGACACGCTGACACGCGCGAACCTGCAAATCATCAGCGAGGATCTCGATCGCGCGACCGTTCGCCTCGCCCGGCTGGAGGCCGAGCGCACGGGCTTGGCGGAAATGCAGCTGCCGGTCGACCTGAAGGCGCGAATGAACCAACCGGAGCTGGCGGCGCTCGTCAACGGCGAACGCGCTCTCTTTGAAACGCGCGCTTCGGCTTTGGCTGGACAGAAGGCGCAGTTGAGAAGCCAATCCCAGCAACTTGAACGTCAGATCGACGGTCTTAAAGCGCAACAGAGCGCGGTGGATGAATCGGTTGCCCTGCTGAGCAAGGATTTCGCCGACGTTGATTCCCTCTACGCCAAAAAACTCGTCTCCAAGGAGAGGGTAAGCAACATCAAGTTGGATGCCACCCGGGCCAGGGGAGAATCGGGGCGCCTCGCTGCAGCAGTAGCTGAAGCCCAGGCGCGCATCAGCGAAACGGGGTTGCAGATGCTGCAGCTGGATGACCAAAGGCGCACCGACGTGACGACCGAACTCCGCGAGACGGAAGCCAAGCAGACCGAACTCAACGAACGGAGGATTGTGGCGCAGGATGAACTGACCAAGACAACGATCCGCGCGCCACAGTCCGGAACGATACAGGAATCGGCTGTCCATACCGTCGGCGGCGTTATCGCGCCTGGCGAGATGCTTATGACCATCGTACCTGATACCGACGATCTTGTGGTGGACGCGCTGATCCCTCCGTCGCGGGTCGACGATGTCCGGCCTGGGCAGCCGGTGTCGATCCGTTTTCCGGCGTTCGACGTGGGAACCACTCCGGTCTGCCAAGGGTCAGTGAAACACATCTCGGCAGATCTGATTAAAGACCCGCAACGTCAGCTTTCCTATTTTTCGGCGCGTATCAAGGTTGAAAGCAAATCAAGCTGCCTGACCGAAGCGAAGGTGCTGAGGCCAGGTATGCCCGCCGAGGTTCATATCCGCACCGACGAACGCAATGTCTGGTCTTATCTGTTGAAACCCTTTGCGGATCAGATGTCCAAAGCGTTTACGCAGTGATGGCGAGGTGGAGGAGGGCGTGACCAATAGGATATCGGGATTTCTGGCGGCCCGACGGCTTTTGGGGGCGGGCGGCCGTCGAGCCTAACCGGCGACGCGGGGATGAAGCGCCTCCGGCTGGAGGAAACATGCGCGTTGTGTGACGCTACCGCATCATTCGAATAGCGAGGCTGGTTTACCGTCCCCAGACAACGGCATTCTCATGCCGTTTGATGATGTGCTTCAGGTTTTCGAAGGCGGTCGTGACGTGGCCGGCGAAGCGCTCTGCCGCCGGTGAGCGTGGTCCGCTGACCCGGCGAAGGATACCGAGTGAGCGGCTGGGCTGCGGGATTTCGTAGGGCAGCACCGTAACCCGGCTCTCCTTGCGCTGCGCGAAGACTACGGAGAATGGCAGCACGGCCAACGCATCGGTTTCGGCAAGGAAGTTGATCACGCTCATCAGCGAGCCTCCCGAATAGCGGATGTTCAGGTCCGACATGCCGATGCTCATCAGGATCATCTGCAGGTCCGACATCAGCGGAGAGCCGGGCAGGGGAGCCACCCAGGGAAAGCTGGTCAGGTCATGCGCCCTGAGGCGGCGATTTCGCAGCAGGGGATGATCGGGCCGGCAAGCCACGACATTGCGTCCGGGCAGGATTTCGGTGAATTCGAAGCCGGGACCAAGGTCGAGAACGCCGATCGGCACGATGCCGAGGTCGATCTGGTTGCTGTCCAGCGCCGCGACCATCTCGGGCAGGTTCATATAGCTCTGCTGAACGGTGACCTCGGGTTCGAGCTTCTGGAATTCTCCGATCATCCGGCTGATCATCGCGTCCATGAAGAACGGCACGCCGCCGACACGGACGACACCTTTGGTGCCTTTCATGAAGCCCTGCACCGCATCCGACGCCTTGCGCGACGCGGTGATGATCGTGCGGCCCTGCGCCGCCAGCTGGAAGCCGAGCGGCGTCGCCTGCAGCGGCCGGCGGCCCTTGAGGAACAGCGGCTCACCCACCCGCGCCTCCAGCATGGCCAGGGATCGGCTGACCGCCGGCTGGGTCAAGCCCAGCATGGCGGCTCCTTCCGACACGCCGCCGGCATCCAGCACCGCGGCGAGCTGCATGAGGTGGCGCTCGTTCAGCTTCATAGCAAAACGCTATACAAGGGACGTCACATCTCATCAAGCATCGCGTCGGGCCGTGCTATCCCGCTTGGCAAGGGGAAGGGAGGCCCCGGCGGAATGCACGGCCAGCACGACCCGAAGCGGGATGAGTCCCCCAAGGCGATATCGACGCAGGCCGAGGAATTCTCGCGGCGCCTGACGGCAATGGGCCAGTCCCGCTTGGCGGCGGCGGCGCAGGCAGCCGTGGATGGTTTGCACGCGCTGATCGTGGAGTTGCGGCCCTCCGGCGAGGAATTCCGCCAGGCGATCGATTTTCTGACCGAGGTTGGCCACTACGCCGATGCGCGGCGCCAGGAATGGGTGCTGTTCGCCGACGTCCTGGGCGTGTCTTCGCTGATCGAGGATCAGAACAGCCCGCGCCCCGCCGGAGCGACACCAAACACCCTGGCCGGGCCCTTCTACCGGGCCGACGTGCCGGAGATGCCACCCGGCGCGAACATCTCGCGCGATCACAAGGGCGAGCCGCTGGAGGTCGCGGGCCGCATCGTCGCGCTCGACGGCGCGGGGGTCGGCGATGCGACGGTCGAGATCTGGCAGGCCAATGCCGAGGGTCTCTACGAGAACCAGGAACCCGACCGCCAGCCGGAATTCAATCTGCGCGGACGCTTCCGTACCGATCCGCAGGGACGGTTCCGCTTTACGACGGTGAAGCCGAAGGGCTACACGCTGCCGTCGGACGGACCGGTCGGTCAATTGATGTCAGCGCTGGGCCTTGGCCTCGAGCGGCCGGCCCATATCCATTTTCGCGTCTCGGCGGAGGGCTTCGAGACGCTGACGACCCACATCTTCGACCGGTCGGACCCTGCGATCGGCCGGGATGCCATCTTCGGGGTCAAACCCGAACTCATGGCCGAGTTCCGCGCGCTGCCGCCCAATGGAGGAAAACGCAAGCACGCGCTCGACCTCAACCTCGTGCTCTGCCCGCAGCGGCGGAGCGATACCGAAACCTCTGGGAGGAGATGACCGATGGCACGTATCAGCGGCTACCACCATTTGACGCTCTCGACCGACAGCGCTCAGGAAGATTTTGATTTCTATACCAAGGCGCTCGGCCTGCATTCGGTGAAGCGCACCGTCTTGTTCGACGGCGTCATCCCGGTCTACCACCTCTATTACGGCTCGCCCAATGGCGATGCGTCGACGATCATCACCACCTTCCCGTTCCGCAAGCCGGGCGTCTATGGCCGCCGCGGGTCCAATCAGTCGCGCACCATCATGCAGTCGATCCCCAAGGGCGCCGCGGATTTCTGGGTCGACCGGTTGAATGCGCGCGGCATCGAGGCCATCAAGATCACCCGTTTTGGCGCCGACCGTGCGGCTTTCGCACATCCCTGCGGCATCCCGCATGAGCTGGTGGAAAGCGACAGGGATCCCCGCGCGCCCATCACCAACGAGGCGCAGGGCATCGGCAAGGCCCACGGCATCAAGGGAATCTACGGCGCCGTGGTGGCGGTGATGGACCGCACCGCCATGGACGACTTCCTGACCATCGCATTGCCGATGGAGAAAGAGGCCGACGACCACGAGGGGCTCGTGTTCCGCGTGCCGGATGCGGCCGGCGTCGCACAGCGCGTGGAGGTCATTGTCGACCGCGACAGCCCGCAGGGCACCTGGACTCTGGCGGGAGGCACGATCCACCACCTCGCCCTCAACACCGGCGACGAAGAGAACCAGTTGAAGCTGCGCGCTCATATCGAGGGCCTCGGCTTCACGGACATATCGGAGCAGAAGGACCGCAACTACTTCAAGTCCTGTTATGTCCGCTCGCCCGGCGGCGCGCTGTTCGAAATTGCCTGGACCACGCCGGAAGGTTGGGCCAAGGACGAGCCTCCGGGCCAGATCGGCAAGACGCTGGTCTTCCCGCCTTGGTTCAAGGACCGCGAGAGCGAATTGCAGGCCGGCCTGGAACAGGCGGATTTCGCGTGAGTTCAGGCAGCGGTCCGCTCCGGCTTGGGCCAAGAGGCCCCGAGGCTAAGGCGATTTGCGTCTTCGTCCACGGCCGCGGCCAATCGCCCGAAGAGATGCAGTCCCATGTGCTGTCGCGGCTTTCCGCGTCGGCCGTGGCCTTCATCCTGCCGCGCGCGCCGCACGGCATGTGGTGGGAGGCGCGTGCCGTCGACCCGTTGACGCCGGTCGCCCGCGCACAGCTCTCTGACGCGCTCGACCACCTTGCGGCCGCAATGGTTGCGGCGCGTGCCGAACTGCCCGGACTGCCGCTGCTTCTCGCGGGCTTCTCGCAAGGGGCGTGTCTCTCGATCGAATATCTCTGTGCGGGGCTGCCGCCGCCGGACGCTTTGGCGGCCTTCACGGGCTGCCGTGTCGGCGTTCCGGCGGACGAAAGATCCGAGGCGGCGCCGGCCGGAATGCCGATCTATCTTTCCGGTGGTGATGCCGATCCCTGGATACCGGTCTCGGCGTTTGCCGATGCCGCGCAATCGCTGGGCCGGATTGGCGCGAGCCTGCGGGCCGATCTGTTCCCGGGCCGCGGCCATGAGGTCTCGGACGCCGAGATTGCCATGCTGGGCACTATCCTCGACGACCTCGCGGCCGGGCGTGGCCCGCGCATGGAGGCGGCGCGATGATGGACAGCTTCACCTTTCCGGGCCTGACGACACGGGTGGTCTTCGGTGCCGGCACCATGGCTCGCGTCGAGGACGAAGTCCGGCGGCTCGGCCATGAAAAGGTGATGGTGCTTTCGACGCCGCATCAGAAGGGCGATGCGGAAAGGCTGGCCGCAAGCCTTGGTGGCCTCGCCGCCGGGATTTTTGCCGGCGCGGTCATGCATACCCCTGTCGAGGTCACGGAAAAGGCCATCGATACCTTCCGCCGCAGCGGCGCTTCGGTGGTCGTAAGCCTCGGCGGCGGCTCGACCACCGGGCTCGGCAAGGCCATTGCCGTGCGCACGGGCGCCGACCAGGTGGTCGTTCCCACCACATATGCCGGCTCGGAAATGACCGACATACTCGGCGAGACGGCAGCCGGCGAGAAGACCACCCGCCGCTCGCCGGACATTCGCCCAGAGACGGTGATCTACGACGTCGATCTGACACTGAGCCTGCCGGTAAATCTCACCGTAACCTCGGCGATGAACGCGATCGCTCATGCGATGGAAGCCTTGTATGCCCCCGACCGCAATCCGGTCATCGTGCTGATGTGCAAGGATGCCATGGTTGCCTTCCGGGAAGGCATTCCAAGATTGATCGGCAATCCGCAGGATCGCGCGGCGCGGACGCAGGCGCTCTATGCGGCGTGGTGCTGCTCGACCGCGTTAGGCTATGTCTCGATGGCACTGCACCACAAGCTGGCGCATGTCTTCGGCGGCTCGTTCGACACGCCGCACGCCGAAACCCACGCCATCCTGCTGCCCTACACGACCGCCTTCAACGAAGCGGCGGTGCCCGATCTGCTGCGCCCGATCGCTGAGGCATTCGGTGGTGGTTCGGCGGGCGGTGGGCTCTGGGATTTCGCACAGTCGGTCGGCTCTCCGCTGAGCCTGAAGGCGATCGGCATCGAGGAGGCCGATCTCGACCGCGCGGCGGCAATCGCGGTGAAGAATGCCTATGCGAATCCAAGGCCGATTGATCCGGGATCGATAAGGGAACTCCTTCAGGCGGCGTGGGAGGGACGCCGTCCGGGGGACTGAGAACAAAACGAAAGGGAGGAACCAAACATGATCACAAGACGCAGCCTACTGAAAGCCTCGGCGGCGACAGGCCTGGCGCTCGCCGGTTCGCGTCTGGCGACGCCGGCCATCGCGCAAGGCGCCAAGATCCGCCTGGGCTATGTTTCGCCGCAGACGGGGCCGCTCGCCGGCTTCGCGGAAAGCGA